>JBPCVB010000779.1:0-13981 GCA_051010855.1 Pirellulaceae bacterium
GGTCATGCCACTGGTGCTGCAACAGTTCCTGCCTGCCGACCCAGGCGTTCTTAACTTCAACGGCGTCATCTGGTCGCTGGTGGCTGGCATTGCCAGTGCCGTTGGAAGTCTGGCGGTGATCTATGCGTTCAAGGCTGGCGGCAATCCAATCTTCATCATGCCGCTGATCTTCGGTGGCGCGCCCGTGGTAAATACGTTGTCCAGCACGATCGGGAATCAGACGCTGGGCCAGCTGTCGACCCCGTTCTGGTTGAGCTTGTTCCTGGTCATTGCCGGATCGGTGACGGTACTGATTTGCGCACCCCAAAACGAGAACGTATCCCCTGCGGACAAGTCCTGACAATTCGCTGGTCCATTGTCTTCCCTAAGGACGCCACGGGTTGCCAAATTGTTCCGCGAAAAGTGACCTGACCGACAGCTGGCAGGCAGTTTTTTTGACGCAGCCGGCGAGTTTGTTGTATCTTGTGGGTTGGACAGAAGAAGAGAATTTTCTCGGGAGTAACGCATGAGTGCCAAGCTGATGATCGCAATTCGAGTGGGTTCATTCGCCATGTTGACGCTGGCCTGCGTCATGTTGCTGATACAAAACGCATCGGCTGGTTTGTGGGAAGAGGAATCGGACCCCGACCTGGAGCCAACTCACAAGCAAACACACACGATTCGACCGGAGATCGACGGAGAATCTGCCAAGCTGCACACGTTTTGTCTTTCCGACGACGGACACATTCTGGCGTCGGTCGCACATCAGGGAAAAACAGCTTTGCAGGTATATACAGCCGACGGTGAACTGACCAAACAATTTGACTTGCCGTTTGCTGCCACTGCGATCGGACAGGCCCCCGACGGCACCGTCTTTATTGGTGGCAGCGGCCAGCTGGCTCGATTCTCGCTCGATGCTTCGGAAATTGTTCCTGTAGATGCACCCAATCTGGCAGACCGCGAAGCCCTGGAAAAGGAAGCACAGGAAGCCGCCGAAAAACAAAAGGCTCAGATAACGGCCCAATACGATCAGCAAGTCGAACGCATTGAGCAACGCATCGAGCGTCACCTGGAAATTCCCGAAGACGAGCGCAACGAACGCTTCGAGCGCAGACTGGCCACCATGCAGGAACAAAAACAGCGTATCAAGGAAGCCGCCGAGGAGACTTTGGAAAGCCTGGGCTCGATGATTGATGTCGATTCGTTGATCGCCCAGCGTATGGGAATCCAGTCCATTGCAGCAAACAGCCAGGACCTGTTTATCTGTTGTCGCGGAGCCAACTACAGCTATGAAGTCTGGCGCGCCGATCATCAGCTTCAAAACGCCGAGAAAATTATGGACGGGCTGCGAGGTTGCTGCGGCCAGTGCGATTTTCAGGCCAGCGAAGAGCACCTGATCTTTGCCAACAACTGTGGCTTTTCGGTCGACTTTTATGACCGCGATGGAGAGAAAGTCAGCAGCTTTGGCGAAAAGGGTGGCGACACGGGCTTCGGCGGTTGCTGCAATCCGATGAACGTCCGTTGCTGCGAAAATGGCGACATCCTGACCGCCGAATCCTCAATCGGCTGGATCAAGCGATTCAATGCCGAAGGCGAACTGGTTGGCATCATTGGCAAGGCGAAAATTGGTGGCGGATGCAAACATGTACCGATCGGACACGACGCCCAACGCGACCGTTTTTACATGATGTACGAAGACGACTCGTCGATTTGTGTTCTGGTCCCGCTCGCCGAAGCACCCGAATTCACGGCTGACGAACTGGAAGCAAAAGAAGCCATGGAAGGCCTGGGACAACAGCTGATCGGTGAATGGTCCGTCGATGGCGAGCCCAGTAGCCGCCATGTCAACCCGGAAACCAGTCAACAAACCGTACCCAGCGGTTTTGAATTTGCTGCAGACGGAGATTTGAAGATGTTTGAGTCGGTATTCGCCCGTGGCGAGAACGCGTGGCGTGCCGTGAAACAGGACCTCGACGACAAAACCCTGCTGGTGGAGCACGTACAAAGGGAAGCCAGCACGTTTCAATTCCAGATTGCGTTTCAGTCGGAGGATGAAATCAAGCTGACCATGTTGTACGGAGAACACGAATATGGCAGCCAGGACCTGAAACGCGTTATCGCCAGCGATGACGCGGGCGAGCGGTGATTCGGATGAAAGGCGTACTCATGAACCGTTTACCCATCCGAAGTCAGTTGTTGATGTTCGCCGTGATTGGCTGCATCGCCATCACCACCAGCAACGCGCTGGCTCAGGAAGAAACCACGGACGAAAGTCTCACGCTGGTGGTCATGGATCCTCTGGCCGCTCCCCTCGCCTGCGATTGCGTGCAGGGTTATGCGCAACGCAAGTACGATCGGCTGGGGGCCTTCCTGCAAATCAAGCTAAGACGGCCTGTCGAAGTCGTGTTCGGTGAAACCTTGCAAATCGGAATGGAGGAATCCGGCGGCGAGGCCGACATTGTGATCGGCAAGCACTCGGTGGTGCTCGACGGCGCCGGCAAGGCCGAACTGAATCTGCAACCCATTGCACAGCTAACCGGTCAGGATGATTCCGTGCATCAAACGGGATTGTTGGTCGTGCGACAAGGTGATCCCGCGCAATCGGTTACCGATCTGGAAGGATACCGCATCATTTTTGGTCCGGCTGATTGCGATGAAAAACATGCCGCCATCATGGACTTGCTCCGTGATAGCCAGATCGCGATTCCCGACGAACCAGAGATAGCCGGCGCCTGTAGCATGGCTGCCAAACAGCTGATGGAACTGGATTCCGACATCCCGGCGGCTGCCGTCATTTCGAGTTACGCCGAACCACTGCTGGAGGGATGTGGGAACATTCAGAAAGGCGACCTGCGTGTCGTCGGTGAAACACAGCCAGTCCCCTTTGTGACCGCGTTTGTCAATTCGCGGCACCCAAAGTCGGTTCAGGATTCCATCCTCGCAGCGCTGCGTGACGTGGAACTGGATGCCGATATGCTCACCGTTCTGGAAACCGGTTCCGGATTCGTGCAGTGGCAAGAACCCGAATCCACGGACGCCGTTGAAACATCGGATGCTGAATCCGGGGCAAAAAAAAACTAGCGGCGTGGCCAGGCTGGCGTGGACCAAACCGTGATGCTCAGGTTGCGTGGCTGCCCGTTGCGTTGCCGGCCAGTCCCCGATTTCGCTGGTCACACCAGGTCGATAGTGACGGCATTGGTGGTCTTGCTGCGACCACTTCCCGTGTCCTGGTGACGGGTCGCGATACGCTGGATCGACTTGATGTGATTCAATGCCTGGACGCCGGAACCGGCAAGGAAATATGGCGACACAGCTACGTCGCTGAAGGCAACCTCGATTACGGCAATTCGCCGCGGGCCACACCGCTGGTTCACAACGACCATGTTTTTACGCTCGGAGCATTCGGTCACCTGTGCTGCCTGGAACTGGAAACGGGATTCGTTGCATGGCAACGAAATCTGGCCGGGGAATTCGCCGCGGCCGATCTTGTCTGGGGCCATTCCGGATCCCCATTGATCGCCGATGGCAAATTGATTGTGCAGCCCGGTGGGGCCGACGCGTCACTGGTCGCCCTCGATCCGGAAACCGGCGACACAATCTGGTCCAGCTCCGGTCGCGCGGCATCCTATTCATCGTTCATGCCGGTTGAAATTGACGGCGTGACGCAATTGGTTGGATTGGACAGTCATTCACTGGGTGGCTGGAATCCCGAAAACGGCGAAAGGTTGTGGAGCATCATTCCACCGCACGGCGGCGACTTTAACGTTGCTACTCCGCTCATCACCGGACAACGCATCATCGTCACCAGCGAAAACAACGGAACACGCCTCTATGAATTTGGTGGTCGTGGCATGATCCATACGGAACCGTTGGCCGTCAGCGAAGAACTGGCACCGGATACACATACTCCGGTGATCGTGAGCGGTTGGGTTATCGGAGGCTGGAATGGCCTCGTCGGTCTGAAACTGGACGACAACTTTTCAACCACCACACGAATCGATGAAGATTCACTAAACGGTTACAGCAGCATGATTGCCGGACCGGACCGCGTGCTGGCACTAACCGAATCCGGACTGCTGCTACTGATCGCCGTCGATGACGATTCCCTGTCGATCACGGCGAGATTGAAACTAGCCCGGGAAAACCCGTATGTGCTGGCCCATCCGGCGCTGGTGAACGAGGCGCTCTACCTGCGGATCGGCAACGGGATCCATCGACTGGACTTGCCGAAATAAAGCAAGCGAGTCGAGGGCTCAGTCCCACGGATTGATCACCCCGGCGCGATCCAGCAGAAATGTCAGACGCGGGTCGAGTGTTACACCTGAATCCGTTTTCCCGTCGCAAACTTCACGTGAAGAAAGCCAGATGTTCTGTGGGTCGTCCTGCACTGCCTGCAATGCCGGTTTGCCATAAAGGTCCACGAGGAAAAAAGCCACGGCGATATGAGAATCAACGATGTCATCGGGCAGGCGGGCCACAAACTCCAGATTCAACTGGGCCACATTGGAAACAAGAAAGTCACGTCTTGAATCCAGTTGTAACTCCCACGCGACCTCGCGGCGAATCGATTCGCGAAACGATTCACGTTCCAGTCGCTGGGCCGTGATAAACGTCAACGGTGTATCGGGCACGTCGGCTCGCGCCAGCCATAAATGCCGATCGTCCTGAATTCGGCGGATCAAGGCGACCGAACGAAACCACTTTTGCAATTCCGTCATATTTGAATCAAACCGCGTGCGGACACATCGTTCATTGGTACAATCCACGACTCGTCTATTGTTGGCATTTACTGGTCTACGTCAAAACCGCAATAGAAAACCCTTGATCCCCAATCTGAAATCCCGACTACGCAGCGGTGAGTTGCTACTGGGCACCATGATCACCCTGCCATCACCCGATGTGACCGAAATTATGGCGCTAGCCGGTTTCGACTGGTTGTTTATCGACGGTGAACATGGACCATTCGACGCATCCAATCTGGGTCAGATCTTGCGTGCGGCCAGCGACCATGCAGCGTGCCTGGTTCGAGTCCCCGCGATCGAAGAAGTTCCGCTGAAACAGGCTCTGGACCTGGGTGCCGCAGGAATCATCGTGCCAAAAGTCAATACTGCCAACGAGGCTGCGCAGATCGTTGACTGGTGCCGTTACCCTCCGCACGGGTCCCGAGGAATCGGGCTGGCCCGCGCCCACGGTTTCGGTCACCGCTCGTCCGAATACATGACCGCCGCCAATAGCGACCTGCTGGTTATCGTTCAGGCCGAACATCGTGAAGCCGTCGAAAACATCGAGTCGATTGTGGCTGTCGACGGAATTGACTGTGTGTTTGTCGGACCCCACGATTTGTCGGCCAGTTTCGGCAAGACGGGTCAGGTTGATGATCCGGAAGTCGTCGCAGCGATTGATCGTGTGGTTTCGGTGTGCCAGTCTCGACAGATGCCGTTGGGGTTTTTTGGCATGGCCCCGCACCACGTGCAACCGTGGGTCGACCGCGGGGTCAATCTGATTTGCGTCGGAGTCGATGCCGCGTTGCTGGCGGATTCCGCGAAACAAATTCGCGCAGCCTTCACGAAGTAGAATGTTTGCCGTAACTGCACTTCACCTCTGGAGCCTGGAGTTTTGCAACCTGTGAATCAGCAAATGACTGATGCCGAGAAAGTGGCTCGTCTGGATGAACTGATCAGCCACATTTGGATGGTGCGAACGTTCCTCAAGCATTGCGAAGAAGCCGAAGAGGACGAAGAGCTGCGCGAAGTCTATCGCGATCTTTACGATTACATGCTGGCTTTGGGCGGCCCGACAGTACAGGGGGATCACACGGCGTACCTGAAGATGGCGAAGAAGAAACTCAAGCGATTACGTGGAGCGCTCCAGTTATTCGAGGAAATCCAGCCGGAGATATCATCACATACCAATTTCCAAATGGCGATGACCTCTCTCAAGACGGCGGTAGCTGAAGTAGAAACGATTGTGAGTGAGTAAGAGTGGTTGTTGGTGTCTGGCGACGTCCGTTACGGCAGTGATCAGGTGCCACGTTTGTTTCCGAACCAGGTGATGTGCATCCGGGGACAAAAAACAAACCCGTGCTCCTCGCAGAATTCACGGATCCAGGGTTCTTTGGCCTGTAATTCAGCCTGCTCGACACCCTGCGGCATTAACAAGACCTGGTCGGAATGAATTTGCGGGAATTGCTGCAGGTAATCCACTAGTTCCCGGCAGTCACCAGGTTGATCGACGACGAATTTTAGTTGATACGCGTAGCGACTGGTTAACGCCTCGATGACTTGCGGGCAATGGCGAGTCTGCTCGTGTTTGTCAGTCCACCGCTCTGCCCTTGCGACGGGCGGCGTTGAATTGGCAAGCTTGGGACTAATCGACATCAACTGGCATTCCACCGGTTTGTCGATGGTGCCGGCGGTTTCGATAGTGATATGAAAACCGGCGTCGGCAAATTGTTCGGTAAGTGGTCCGACATCGGGCTGCAACATCGGCTCGCCACCAGTCAGAACGACGTACCTGCGATCTTTCTCCGGTTGCAGGTCGACACAACGCCGGACGATGTCCTCGATCGCAACATGTTCCCCTTCGGGCTCCCACGACGACCAGGGTGTATCACAGAAATCGCAGCGCAAGTTGCAACCCGAGCTGCGTACAAAAACGCTCTCGGTCCCGGTGAGCAGGCCTTCGCCCTGAATCGACTTGTACAGTTCACAGATAAACATGCCGCAGCGATCACCCCTTTTGCTGACGATTCATCATGCCACAATACTGCCTGACTGCAACGCACGCAGAGGTATCGTCATGAGTACTGAATATCGCGACAAGCTGGAAACCTTCGACAACCAGTTTCCCGGTCGCGACTACTTTATCGAAATCGAATGCCCCGAGTTCACATCGGTCTGCCCCAAAACCGGTCAGCCGGATTTTGGCGCCCTGGTGTTTGAATATATTCCGGACACCAAATGTGTGGAGTTAAAGAGCCTCAAGCTGTATTTGCAGAGCTTTCGCAATGAAGGCATCTTCTACGAGGATATTACCAACCGCATCCTTGACGATTTCGTCGCGGTCGTCGAGCCGCGCATGTTGACGTTGACGGCCGAGTTTACGCCGCGTGGCGGGATTAGTTCTACCATTACGGTTCATCACCCTGACAGTTAAGCGGCATACGGCGTGAGTAGCCAGGTCATTCTTTCCGGATTCGCCGACGAAGCGGCGCTGGACAAAACCATTGACCAGCAGTTTGCCGCTATGGCAGCACTGGGGCTGGACTACCTTTCCATTCGCTTTATCGATGCGGGAAATGGTATCCGCAACGTACTGGATCTGGACGCCAGCGAGATGTCGCTCGTGCAGGCTCGGTTGCGTGACTACGGACTGAGCATTTCCTCGATCGGCTCACCCATCGGCAAAGTCAAGGTTGCAGATTTTGACGACGGCACCAACAACCGGTTTGTGCCTTTTGCTGATTACCTGACGGGCGAAGTTCTGGCCGCCTGCGATGCTGCCGAGAAACTTCAATGCCGCCTGATCAGGGGCTTTTCGTTTTATCATCCACGCGACACTGATTACCGACCCTGGTTGTCGCAAGCGTCCGATTACCTGGGGCAGATCGCCGATGTCTGCGAATCACGTGGACTGACGTTTGGCGTGGAAGTCGAAGCCAACCTGATTGGGCATACCGGCGATATCCTGGCCGAAATACATCGATCGCTTAGCCACCCTGCCCTGACGCTGGTGTTCGACAGCGGCAATCTGGTCACGCAGGGATTTTCGCCCAATCAGATCCTTGCGCAGTTTTCCGCCATGTTGCCCGGGCTGGGCTGGATGCACGTCAAGGACTACCTGTCAGAACAGGCGGCCGCTAATACGCAAGGTGGATACGTCGACGAAGATGCTCTCGATCGATTTGTTCCGGCCGATATGGGCTCCGGCAATCACGTGGAGGTCTTTCGGTTATTGGGAAAACACCTGCCGCAGATTATCGCGCGGCTCCAACAGCGCGATGTGCCCGGGTTTTTTGTCGAACTTGAACCACATTTACGTGGCGGCGGTCAGTTTGGCGGATTTAGCGGACCTGATGGCATGGGCGTCGCATTGCGCGCATTGACCGAAGTATTGGCTGGCGCCGGAATTGACTTCCAGATCAGGAACTTCGCTTCAATGCGGACATCAGCTTCTTGATCGGCGATTCCTTAGCCGAATCGTCGTCGCTGTCCTTCTGTGCCTTGCCCTCTTTTTCGTCAGCCTGCTTCTCGCGGGCCATGTTCATGTTCATGAACATAAAGCCGGAAGCGGCACAGGCGATGGCAAACACGATAGCCAGCAGAAAGCTGAAGTCGAACATTTGGCTGCTGAACATGAACAACACAGCACTCAGGAAAAACGCGATGCCAGTTCCTGCCAGATAAACCATGCTGTTGTTCAATTTCTTTTTCCGAGCGCTGTTTTCAATCGCGCTTTGGACCGATTGATTCGCGACCTGCCGCAGTGCGTCCAGCGTCGATGTTTTCTCGGGAGCCTTCTGTCCGGGCTTGAATTCGCTCGCACTCAACGGGTTCTCGGGCATCAGATCGGCGTAGTCGGTCGCTTCCTGCTCCGCGGGAGTTGGCTCGGCAGCCTTATCAGCAGCCTTGGGCGCGACCGGTGCAGCCGCGGGTGCTGCGGGAGCTGCCGGATCCTGGACTTCGCCATCCGGTCCACGCAACCGCGTCATCAACTGGTTCATATAGTCCTGGACGGAATCGTCTCCGTCGGGAGCATTGACATTGGCCTGAACATCGGCCGGGACGTTGACTTCCGGTGCTTCAGGTTCGGACGACGTTGCCGTCGCTTCATACGCATCGTCACCCGGCAAAGGTTGTTCGAGTTGTCCGCTGTCCCGCATGCGTGCCAGGAGGTCGGCAACGGATTCCGCCTGAACCGGCTCGGGCTTTTCGGTCTCTACGGTCGCAGGTACTTCGTCAGATTCGGGTTCGGCAAGGAATGCTTCTGCTTCTTCGACGACAAATTCTTCTTCGACATCTTGCTCTTCTTCAACTTCAATGTTTGCTTCCTCGTAGGGAACCATAACTTGATCTTCAGCACGTGGGGGTTCTGGCGAATCATCGACCAGATTGTAATCGGCGAGCTGGTCCTCAATCTGGTCCAGCACTGAATCAGTTGATGCGGACAAGGTATCCAGCGACTCCGATTCGGGTTCAGGTTGAACGGTCTCTTGTTGTGGCAAAGATTGCCATTGGGATTCGTCGCTGACCTGCTGCTGTTCTTCGATCGGCTGCTCTTCGGCGACAAGCGGCTCTTCGGTGACGAGTGCCTCTCCGATGGGCAGTTCTTCCTGGTCGCTGGTGGCATACGCATCCAGTTCGCCAGCGGCAGATTGATAAAGCTCTTCCAGCCAGCTGGCTTGATCGTGATTCGCTGATGGTTGATCCTGCCGTGCGGCAGCGGCATGATGGTCTTCGGCCGGGGTCTTTGTTTCTTGTTCGATATTGGGAACGATAAAGTCATCGACGACAGGTGTTTCGACAACGGGCTCTTCAACAACTGCTTCGGCAACGGGTTCTTCAACAGCTGCTTTGACTACGGGCTCTTCGATTGGAGGAGCCGGGACCGTGTCGTGTTCAGCCATGGAATCGACCATCTCAGATTGC
This sequence comes from Pirellulaceae bacterium, assembly GCA_051010855.1. Classification (GTDB taxonomy): domain Bacteria; phylum Planctomycetota; class Planctomycetia; order Pirellulales; family Pirellulaceae; genus CAJQPP01. Next base: position 9,627 of record JBPCVB010000779.1, read on the forward strand.
TCATTGCGGGTCGACGGCGGTTCTACCGGTTCCGGCTCACGAGTTTCAACTCCGATTCCGGGATCGGCTTCGGCAACCGGTACTACCGGTTGTTGCACCATTTTTTCGATTTGCTCGATCTGTTGAATTTCCGAGGTCGGTTCGGGAAGTTGCATACCCGACTGCCCGGTTTGCGCAATCTGGAACTGGACATTGCCCAATTGAATCACGTCGCCCTGAAAAATCCAGGCTTCCGAAATCTGTTGACCATTGACAGTCATGCCGTCGGCCATTTGGCGAATGTAAACGCCCGCCGGATTACGCACGATTTCACAGTGGTGTGGCTGCAGGCCGGCATCGTTGATAACAACGGTGGCGTTCATGCCGGAACCGACGATGCAACGCGGCTCGTTGATCTCAAAACGGGTCTGACGACTGGAGTCGCTCTGACTGGAACCGACCAGAGTCAGTATCAGCGGGGTTTCTTTGAAAGTGCCGACGAGTGAGTTGAGATCCGCCACGGGAACATCCTCTGGATTATCAAGTTTGGCTATTAATCGTTTTCGATTGCGTCAACTGAGTCGTGCGGACTGAGTCGAGAGCATTGCGACTGACTGAAACTTGTCGCCATTAGCATGTAGCTTCACGTAAACGTCTGGTCAAACGACTAGACAGGTAAATTACAGGACCGAGCTGCTCGATTCGTGGCCAGGACCGGCATGTTGACGTTTGGCAACAATAGAACACCCAGGTGCCGGGGGTTATCCGGACCAGGTGTCAATATTGGCGGTCCAGCTGAACGGAATGGTCAAATGATCCGGTTATGCGGTTCGCAGCGAAAAAAAGAGCCCTGGCTGTCAATCAGGTCCGGCAGCTTTTCTGGTTTCTCGTGTCAGCTGGTTGCAAACACGTACTATAGTTCTGGCAATGGGCTGGCGTCTGGTGGCAGATCCGGTCCGTCAACGGAACAGATATCCCGCAATAACAAGTGCGCATTTTTCGCGCACGCATATTCGGAGTAAACAATGGCTCGCAAAGACGCCATCAAGAACCTGAGAGGCATTTTGCTGGAACGCCGTCGCGCATTGGTACAGGCGCTGGCTGGCGACAAAAGCCTGTTGAATGAAATGTCCAAGGATGTATCCGGCGACGTCATTGACTTCGCACTGGATACGGCCAAGGACGAAATCTTCTCCAAGCTGGCCGAAGCGGAAAGCCGTGAACTGGCCCATATCGAATACGCACTGGAAAAAATGGAGGAAGGCAGCTACGGCAAATGTGAAGCCTGTAACTGCAATATTCCGCTCGCTCGACTTCAGGCATTGCCCTATGCCACGCTGTGTGTTTCCTGCAAGCGAAAGGTTGAGCAGGGAATCATCGCACCCCAGGCCAATGGCGACTGGGGTCGTGTTAGCGACGGCGCACCCGTCGATGAATCCCGACTGGGCGATTTCGACCCCAATTTTTCCTGATTGTTACAAACGGAACGCCTGCTATTCGGATTTCCAGTCTTCGGACGCCAATTATTTGAATAATCGGTGGCAACCGAATAGACTGATTTCGAATTGGCGATTCGTATTACCCAGCTCCGGAAAGATCATCGTGAATAGACGCTTGCCAATTTTGTCAACCTCCCCCCTTCAGGCACTTCTGGTTGCGTTGCTCTTCTTGCTGGTGAGCCTGCAGACCGTGCCCTTGCTCGCGCAACACGGAGGCGATTCCGAACTGGAACGCGACCGTATGTATGCGCAATTGGCAGAGGAAGCGGACTTGATCGAGCGGCATTACGGACTGTTACGCAAGGTCGTTTCCGTGGTTCAGCCGTCGGTCGTTCACATTCAGGCCAACAAGACCTCGCGTGGCAGCAATAACTCGCTGACCAAGGTCGAGGAAGCCGGTGCCGGCGTCATCATGAAATATGCCGAACGGTTTTTTGTGATTACCAATCGGCACGTCATCATGGATGCCGACAACCGCAACATCCGCATTCAGTTGTCAGACGGTCGATTCTTCAACCCGACCGAAGTTCGCACGGATCCGGATTCAGATCTGGCCGTGATGTTTCTGGCTGAGAAAGATCTGGCTGCTGCCAGGTTTGGCGACAGCAGTGATGTGCAAATCGGCGATTTCGTAGTTGCAGTGGGCAGCCCGTTTGGGCTGAGCCATTCCGTCAGCTACGGCATTATCAGCGCCCGCGGTCGCCGCGATCTGGATCTGGGCGATGAAGGTGTTCGCTTTCAGGATTTCCTGCAAACTGATGCAGCCATCAACCCGGGGAACAGTGGCGGGCCACTGTTGAACCTGCGTGGCGAAGTCATTGGGATCAATACAGCGATCGCCAGCAACTCCGGCGGCAACGACGGAATTGGTTTCTCGATTCCAATGAACATGGCCAAAAAAGTCGTCAACGACCTGCTGCGGTACGGTCGTGTGCGACGCGGATTCGTTGGTGTTACCCTGGATGCCCGCTTCTCGCCCGAGAAAGCCCGAGCCATCGGATTGAGCACGGCGTTCGGAGCCCGTATTTCGGCCATCGCACCCAACTCGCCAGCTTCCCAATCGGAACTGCGCAAGGGCGACGTGATCCTGAACTTCAACGGAACCGCTATCGTCAACGACTCACATCTGGTCAGCGAAGTCAGTCAGACTGATATTGGCCGCGAGGTACCCGTGGTTATCTTCCGCAACGGTAGCCAGCGAGTCGTGGATGTGACCGTCGAAGAGCGTCAAGCGGCGCAGGCTGTCAGTCGCCGCAATCGCGATGACGAATAGGCTGTGACCGGGTTCTCACGCACACGCACGATCTTCCTGTGGCTTCCGGTCTAGCTGGCGTTGCCGGCCAGCGCCAACCGGTTGAGGATGCTGGGAATGATATCGTCCGAGATAATCTTTGTGGCGACTTCCATGTTGCAGCGCCATTCGGGTACGGAACGTCGGTCGAAAACCGTGACGCCACGAGTCAACTGACCATCAACTTCGACCTGGCCAGCCATTGATTCAAACTCGAACAGCTCCGGTTCCAGCAAGGCCAGCATGCCGACCGCGTCGTTAAGATTGATATCTTCCTGACCCAGTTGCTGACGGTAGGAACGAAAGGCAAACGGCAAAATCTGCCTGAGAAATCCGCCGACGCGGCAATAGCGTTCAGGCAGTTTCTCCAGCACGTCGAGTCCAAACTTGACCTGCGTCGTGACGTCCAGCGGCACGAGCGTTTTCGTCGTACGAGAAGTGAAAACCTGTTGCGCACTTTCCGGATCAAAATAGCAATTGAACTCGGCCGCCTGAGTGATGTTTCCAATCCCGCATATACTGCCGCCGGTCAACACCACGCGGTCAACCATTTCTGCGACACCCGGATCACGCAAAAAGGCTCTGGCGACGTTGGTGTAAGGACCCAGGCAAATAATCGTGACATCGCCAGGATAAGACCGCACGCAGTCAATGATCAACTTGTCCGACGGCATCATGTGTTGCAGCGTGGACACTGCAAACCCGGTGTTTCCCAGACCGTCATCACCATACAAATAGGTGGTGTTAATGGGGGGTGCGTTTTCGGCCGGGGCCGCGGCACCCAGCCGGGGGTAGCGGTCCGGGTCCAGCATGCCCACGATGGCTTGCAAATTCCTTGTTGCCTGTTCGGCCGTTACACAGCCTTCCGTCGCGGTCAGCGCGAGTATATCCAGCCGGTCATCGAACAGGGCCATGCACAACGCTACGGCGTCGTCGGTGCCCATATCGCTGTCAATAATGACCTTGCGCCCTGACAATTGCGCATCACCCCGGTTAAAAAATCAATCACGGCCTGCCTTTCCCGGCAAGCTGGCCGCAATTGTAGGAAAGCCACTTTCTCGATACAAGCAAAATCGGATGTGGTGATGGACGCTTTACCGCGGTCGGACGCGAAACAATTTGGGCGCTTTGGTCCCGCCGCCTGGCTGTGTACACACTGCCTAACTGACCTGTTCGCCACGCACATCCGTTGGCAAGTGTCATTTCCCCGGACACAACCGCAATCATTGCGGGACAGGCAAACCCTGCGTATTTTCACGGAATCCCTCGCGAAACGGGCCCAAATCACGGCTCGCCGATCGAATAACTGGTTTGCTTTTGACTGGCGAAAGCGGTTAAAATCGAGCGATACAGTTAGCGGGCGATGTACGTCCAGTGGACGCAATTCTGGAAACGGAGAGAAGATCATGGCCGTAAGTCGAAGACGAATGCTGGGCGCGACTGCTCTTGGTCTGGGTGGACTGGGCATGGCCCGATTGGGCATGGCCAATGTCAACGAAACCGCCAACATCTCCGAAGCGGACTTGCAGGAATTTACTGACAAGTCACGTGCCGCCATCAAAAAAGGTACTGGCTGGCTGATCAAG
>JBPCVB010000780.1:0-2617 GCA_051010855.1 Pirellulaceae bacterium
GTTGTAAACGTGATGATCCCCGGGAATTCGAGTCCTTACCGGAACTGATTCTTCACCGGCAGTCATCAGAAAGGTCTGTTCAAACAGATCGCTTTCAAGGATTCGCGCTGTGATATCTGCTTGTTGCCGCATGCCGATCGTCAATGCGGAACGATTGATTTTGGGCAATCGAAACCACGTGGCCGGATCGTCGGCATTGAGAATGGCAACCCCTTCAGGCTTGAGGTGATCAAGTAGCCTGAGCTGCGTTCGCTGGTAGTTTGCCAGGGTGTTGTGCAGGTGGAAATGGCTGCCACGCAGGTTGGTTAACACGGCTACGTCCAGTTGGGTGCCGGCAAATAGTCGCCCGGCCAAAGCCGGACTGCTGGTTTCCACAACGGCCGCCCGATTTCCACTGGTGACCATGCGGGCCAGCCGGTCGGCGAGGGCAGGGGGCGTGGGCTGACTGGAACCTGATTGTCCGCGACATTTATTGTGCAACGAACTTTGCAAACCCGATTCAATACCGGCAGCCGCGAAAATACTGTGAATCAGGTGCGCCGTGGTCGTCTTGCCATCAGTTCCCGAGACTCCGACGGTGGTCATGCGCCCGCTGGGATTGCCCGCCAGCGCATGACAGATTTTGCCGTAGGCTTCGCGTGAATCCTCGACAATGCACTGAGGCGAGCTGATCGGCAGCAATCGTTCGCCGAGTACAGCGGCCGCTCCCTTGCGCACTGCAAGTTCGGCATCTTCGTGACCATCGTGCTCGGCTCCCACCAGGGCAACGAACAGGTCCCGCGATTGACATTCGTTGAGATTTCCGGCGCACGATGCAACGGAAACGTCGTCGGTATTGAGAAAGGTGGCTTGCGGAAGAATCTGTCGCAAGCTGATTCCGGTTGGTGTACCGGGCGTATGAGATACGCTCATCGTGGCCTCCTTGCCAGCTGATCGTCGGTATCGTCGAACACCGTTTTTTGACCGCACTCCGTTGCGGCGTGATGTCGGTACGGTGGAAACCGATCCTTGGTTCACCACCGACCAACATCAGGCGATTGTCAGAATCGGTTCTAAACTGTCAATACCGAATTAAGGGTGTGCCCTCTCATCCCAAAATGGACTGGCGTGAAAGCCGCGAATTAGCCAGCATATACGCACTTTCACGGGAACCGCGCATGTCCGAAGAAGACTTTGACGTCAACAGCCTCGCCACGTATTTGCACTTGACGCCCGCTCAGGTCGAAAAGATGGCCAGCCGCGATCAACTGCCTGGTCGGCGGATCGGGGGCCAATGGCGATTCTCAAAAAACGAGATTCATCACTGGTTCGAGGAACGAATCGGCCTGAGTGACGAAAATGAACTTGAGGCCGTAGAAAAGGTCCTGGATTCCGATCAACGCGATGCGTCAGAGTCACTTGGCAATCTGCTGGAACCGACAGCTATCTGGATCCCGCTGCAGGCACGGACACGCAATTCAGTGATCAGCCAGATGTGTTCGAGTGCGGCGGATGCCGGACTGGTGTGGGATGCCGGCAAAATGGAGTCCGCCATCAAGACACGTGAGAACCTGCACCCGACCGCGCTGGAAAACGGTGTCGCGATGTTGCACCCACGACGGCCTCAACCAAACAACATACGTGAAGCCTTCGTAGGCCTTGGACTAACCAGCAACGGGTTGCCATTTGGCGGACCACGTGGCGTGCTGACCGACGTATTTTTTTTGATTGCATCAACGGATGAAAAAGGTCATCTGCAGACGCTGGCCCGGTTGAGCCGCCTGATTGCGGTGCCGGAGTTTCTGCCCGCTCTACGGGATTGCACCAACGACCAGCAAGCTTGGGAATTGGTACGCGACACGGATCTTACAATGGCCTAGCGAGGAGACCTGCCCTGATGCTCAAGATCCTGGTATTCAGCAAGCAGCCATTGCAGGCTGACCAAAATCTGTTTGACGTATCAGAAATCGACGCACGTTTCGCATCCTCGCCTGACAAAGGCAACGAAAGTTATTCAGAATGGCGGCCTGACGTCCTCGTTTTCCGCCAGGTGCGACGCAATGAATTCACCCGAGAGGCAATTGACGCAGCGATCCGTCAATTTCCGCTGGCCGCCCGCGTAATGCTGTATGGGCCATGGTGCGAAGGCGAAACGCGAAGCGGCCGTCCCGAACAAGGGTTGCACCGTGTCCATGAATCGATCTGGCACCAACAACTCCATCTGGCCATCGGGGAATTCAGTGAATCCTGCACGACCCACTGGCATCGGCCAGTTGCCGGTCTGCGTCAGCATCACGCGGGCAAATTGACAGATACAGGGATCGGCCCTCTGCAAGTTGTAGCGATCAGCAATACGCCTGGATTCTCCGCGACAATGGCCGAGTTCTGCGACGCTCGCGGCTGGAGTCTGCAGCCGGCGGATCAATCGCCGCAATGCGACGTGGTTGTCATCGAGTGTTATTTCTCAGTGACCGAAGCAATCGAACTGGAATCGTCGTTCCGCGAGCAGTTCGGTCGCCGGCCCGTCGTTGTGATTTGCGGTTTTCCACGCGAACAGGACGACGCGATTCTCGCCAAGGCTTTTTCGCGGCACACACTCATCGGCAAACCGTTCAGCAATTGTGACCTGCACCAGGCG
>JBPCVB010000781.1:0-3896 GCA_051010855.1 Pirellulaceae bacterium
ATGCCGAGCCACGCGACATCCGGCTGACTCCCGAGCAACAGAAAATGCTGGCCGCCGAGAGCGCTGCTATCGAGGCGCGTCGTCCGCGTGGACCGCCGACCAGCCTCAGTGTCTTTGGTTCGGGTCAAATGACCGGGCGCAAGTTCGTGTTTGTGATGGACCGGTCCAAGAGCATGGGTGCCCAGGGACTGAATGTAATCAATGCCGCGGCCTCGGAGCTGGGTGCAGCGATCAGCTCCCTGGAAGACCATCACCAGTTCCAGATCGTGGCCTATCACCATATGCCGCTGACGATCGGTCCGCGTGAGTTGCTCAATGCAACTGAAGATCACAAGGGGGAGGTCGCCGAGTTCATCACCAATCTGGCCGCCTTTGGTGGTACCGAACATGAGGGAGCCCTGTTCATGGCCCTCAGTATGAATCCCGATGTCGTGGTTCTGCTAACCGATGGTGGCCTGCCTTCATTGAATGAGTCTCAATTGACGCGGATTCGTCGCGCCGCCGATGGGGCCCAGATTCATTGCATCCAGTTCGGTTCGGGGCCATCACAAAATTCCAATACCTTTATGCAAAAACTTGCCGTCCAGAATGTCGGCTCCTACCGTTACATCGATGTCTCTACCTGGTCAGAATAGACCGACTGCCATTTTCAGCCCATTTCATCAGCCCCTGATTCTTGCCCCATATCCTGAAATGAATCATCGCTCAATATTTTCTTTTTCGGCCGCGATCCTGGCGACGACCGTTGCTGTGATCGTTTTTCTGCATCCAGCCACCTGCTCCGCGCAGTCATTGAAGTACTTTCTGCAGATGCGGGATAGCAGCATGATGCAGGTGCAAACCGATTCCAATGCATTCGATTGGAAGACGGTGTCCCCTGATGGTTCGATCACGCTATCGACGTTTGAAGTATCCGATATCGTGTCACTGAAATTCGCCGCCAGCCCGGCCAGTGAACAGGTAGCACGCATTCGCCAACTGGTGGACGATCTGGCCGACGACGACTATCGACGCCGTCACGAGGCAGAGCGCACGCTGCTGAACGAAGGCAAGCCGTTTGAAACGGTGATCGAGCAACAAAAGGACCATCCGGAGCCCGAGGCTCGCTATCGCATCGCCCGCATCCTTGAGCATCTTGATGGCATCAAGGAGAGCCCCAACAGCCGGTTTGTGATGGATTTTGATGTACTGCAACTGAAGGATGGTCGCAAACTCGAAGGCGACATCGGCGATTGGTCACTGGAGTGCGAATGGAATGGTGTGCCGGTAAAGGCGAATCGTCAAAACTGTCTGCGTCTGTTTAACAAGCAACCGTTTGCGGTAACCAATACGCGCCCTGCCGAATCCAGTCCTATCTCTACGGAACTGATGTTCGATGACTCGAAGTTTTTTGACGGTGATCAACCGAAGGACAACGTCGCCTACGCCGGCTTTGAAACCGGCGAACGTGGGGAAAAGCTGGAAGCGGAACGCGAATTCGATATCGTCAACGGCTTTGCGTGGATGGGAGCCCGTTTCCATTGCGTCACCAACAATGGCCGCGTAGTCGTTTCCGGTTTTCGCTTCAAAAACAGCCGCAGCCGCCGACGCTCGATCGGCAACTTTTTTGTCGTTCCCGAATCCAAGAAACGTGTCAGCTACCAGGGCGAGATGCGATTTGACTTTTGCGTGCCTGGTAACCCGACCGTGCCGGCCTCGATCAACGATATCGGCATGTACGTCGAGATTGTGATCCCCAATCACACAATTCTGGAAGCCTACAACGCTGCGGGACATGTCGTTGGTCTTTCCCAATCCGTCAAGGATCGCACCGCCTACCTGTCCTTTACCGGCAACTCTGAAATCGCATATTTGCGTTTGCTGGCCAATGAATACCTGACGACTGACGACCTGAACAAGGACTTCGCCGTCGATGACCTGGCCTTCTCGAGACCGCAGGCAAATCCCGCCCTGAACTACGCGGAAAACGAGGAAAGTCACATCGTTATCGTTTCCCGGGATGACGAACGGTTGCTGGCCCGCAACGTCACCTTTGATGCCGGCAATAATCAACTACAGGTTGAGTCGGGAATGGAGGGCGTCGAAGACTTTGCCATGCCACTGGACAAGGTGCAATGGATTGTGGGTCCGCAGTCGCGTGAGTTGAGTTCTCCCGAGGATGACGGTTGCTTTGTAATGCTCAAGGATGGTTCGGTAGTGCATTGCATGTTCCAGCAACAGCTCATTGCATCCGGCAATTCCGAACTGGCCATTGGCGATGACGACATTATCGGCGTGTGGGGCTACAACCAGCGGGCACGCTATCCGCGGGCGGTGGATTTTGAGGAAGGCCAAATTGTGATGGTGCGGCCTCTGAACACCGTTTGCTTTAACGAAGCAGAATTTGACTGGGGCAATGGTCAACTGGATTAGCAGCTGGACAAGGCGATCGACATCCAGCAAGGCATCAATGAAGCGGCCGGTCAATGGGTTCCCATGGAAGCCGAAAAGCAACATTTGGGAATCGAGCCGGACGCGGATGATCCAGGCACGATCGATCTAACCGAGTCACACAGCATCTGGACCGGCGTGCCACCCAATCGTTCAGCCAGCACCGGATTGTTGCGAACAGCTGACGGACAACAGTTTGTTCTGGGCGGCGGGTCCGGTTTTGAACTGGTCTCCACCGAGGGTCAAACCATTACGATTCGCCGCGGCGATCAGGAACTGTCATTTGACGTGCAAAACATCTATGCTCTGGATTTTGGGGACGGACAGTAATCGCAGCGATGTCCCGAACACGTCTGAATGACCATTGCCCATGACGAATCCTGCTGACGAATTTCTGGATGTGATTGCTGTCGGCGCGCATCCGGATGACGTGGAAATTGCCTGCGGAGGTACGCTGGCTCGCATGGTGCAACAGGGGTATCGGGTTGGCATCATCGACCTGACGGATGGCGAACCGACTCCGCTGAGTCCCGGTCCGGAAGCCCGCCTGGAGGAAGCTCGTGAAGCAGCCGAGGTGCTGGGAGTTCACAAACGGGTGACCCTTGATCTGCCCAATCGCCGGCTATTCGATTCTTTTGAAGCGCGGGTCGCCCTGGCAATGGAATTCCGCCGTTATCGACCGCGACTGGTTCTGGGATTCGGCGAGAAAACGCCAATGGCTTCGCCCGATCACTGGCAAGCCATGCAAATCACTGATGCGGCGGTGTTCTACAGCCGCCTGACCAAATGGGATGAAACCTTTGACCACCTGCCGGTGCATACAATCGATCACCAGATGTATTTCTTTCTGGGATTCGACATTTCAACGATTCCCAATAACGCTGCATTTATCACGATGGATATCAGCGAAACGCTGGAAGCAAAAATGAAATCCATTGAGTGCTACAAGTCACAATTTCCGCCGGGAAAGCGTCGCGTACTGCGACGCGTCGAACATGGTGCAATCGCTTTTGGCACGAGCGCCGGTTTTGGGGCTGGCGAAATCCTGATCGGTACACGACCATTGGGAACACGTGATTTGCTAAAGACGCTGTACCGCAACGATTTACCTGCTCCACGCGGCGGTTAAGTGTCGAGACAAGAGGACAACGATATGCCGATTCGATTTGTCATGATTGGTGGTTTTCTGGGCGCCGGAAAGACCACTACCATTGCCCGCCTGGCCGACGAGTATCGCGGGCGTGGACTGAATGTCGGCATCGTTACCAACGACCAGGCTGATGATCTGGTTGATACGTTAGCACTTCGCGAACTTGGCAATGAGGTTGGTGAAGTTGCCGGAGCATGCTTTTGCTGCAACTTTGATGAACTCGCCCAAACCGTGGCGGAACTGGGCGATCAGTTTCAACCGGATATCGTGATTGCGGAACCGGTGGGCAGTTGCACGGACCTGGTAGCAACGGTGG
>JBPCVB010000782.1:0-5021 GCA_051010855.1 Pirellulaceae bacterium
TGCCGACGTCGACGAATGCTATGGTCGGACCGCCTTAATCTATACCGACGGTGTGCCGGCAGTCGAATTGCTGGAAATCGTTATCGACGTCTAGGCAGAATTCGGGAGGGCGAGGTTCCGTCCGAGCCGCCAAGACATCCACCCTCTCACAGGACTGGGAGAGGTCGGAGCACAGCTCCGGGTGACGGTTCAGCCCTCCCATCGCTTCCATCGCCGGACTTCACTGCTTCTTTTTTCTGGATCCTTGCCGCGCCGGCGGACGATTGGGCGACCTCGGTGTCCACTGAGGTTCGCTCAATCCGGACTCCCACTCTTCCACTTCGCCCACCAGCTGGCGCACGATTTCCGGATTTCCGTCGGCCACGTTCCTCGCTTCACCAATATCACTTTCCAACGAATACAGTTCAGGCGCAGATCCCTCGTCTTGCCGGTTGTGAATCATCTTCCAATGGCCGCGTCGTGCAGCAATTGCACCTTCGCTGCCCCTGCGCCGCCAAAACAACGTGCGCTCGGGCAATTGCGTTGTTTCGCCCGTGATGCGGTCGAGCAAACTGATTCCATCCAGTTCCCACGCCGGGTCCATGGTTTGTTCGGCTGCCTCCACAAACGTCGGTAACCAGTCCAGCGTGATCACCGGATCATCGATCACTGATCCGGCCGCGATCCGGTCGGGCCAGCGCATCGCCATGGGCACACGAATACCGCCCTCCCACAACATCCCCTTGCGACCACGCAGCGGATAATTGTTCGCGCCCGTTTGCGTTTGCCCGCCGTTATCGTTGCTGAAGATGACCAGCGTGTTGTCGGCCAATCCCAGTTCGTCCAGGCACGAAAGGACTTTGCCGACATTGTCGTCCATGGATTTGATCAGGCCAGCGTACTTGCGACGGCGTTCCCGTTCGATTCCCGATAGAGCCTCCAGGTCTTCCGGTTTGGCCTGCAACGGGCCGTGGGGAGCGGTAAACGACACAAACAAATAAAACGGCTTGTCGTGGTTTTCGGTAATGAACCGGCAGGCACCATCGCCGATCCGGTCGGTCACATAGCCGCCTTCCTCGGTGGGTTCCTTGTTTTCCTGGAAGACGCGGTGTGGCGAAGGATTGTCGATAGGGAAATAACTACGTGACCCCTGCAGGCAACCATAAAACCAGTCGAACCCGCGTTGGTTGGGTTGATAGTCATCCGGATACCCGAGGTGCCATTTGCCGACCAAACCTGTCGTGTATCCAAACTCGCCCAATCGTTTGGCACCGAACGCTTCGTCCAGCGGCAAACCGCCGTCCATGTAGCCCGGCGGAATATTGTTGTCGTGACCAAACCGTTGTTGGTAACGACCGGTCATCATGCCAGCGCGGCTGGGGCTGCACACGCTACCGCTGACGTAGGCATTGGAGAATCGCACGCCGTCGGCGGCAATGGAATCAATGTGCGGCGTCAACTCCCGCATCTCCGCCATGACGTCAGGCTGAAATCCAAAGTCGGCATAGCCCGCGTCATCGGCCAGCAGGATGACGAAATTGGGCGGCTCGTCGGCCCACGATGAACACGACCAGAGGATCGCGAGGATCAACCCGAGGAAACGCGCAGTGTCGTTCATTGGGCTTGCTTGTCGAAAAACCTGGTCATGGTCGTTTGATCTGGGGGTCGTGTAACCAGCGAAACGATCACCAGTGTAATCGCAGCGGCGACGAAAATGGTCACAACTGACAGCATCGGCGGAATCACCAGCGGACCCAGTTGCACGGCTTGTTCAGGAAACGTGTAACGTGCGTTGGCACCGAAGTCGGATTGCCGAAACAGCAGGAACCAGGTGACACCAGCCACAAAGATGCTGGCCAGTGCGCCGGGGGCCGTCAATCGTTTCCAGTAGATGGATGCGAAGACCAATGGAAACAGGCCCGTGAATCCGCTAAACGACCAAAGCCCCAAATCGAACACGGCACGGGGGAACAGACTCAGCACAAACGTCAACACCACGACCGCAATGACAAAAAACCTCGCAAACCAGACGCGAGCCTTGTCGCTGAGTTTCGGATTAATTGAAACCACCACATCTTCTGTAAACATGGTTCCCAGACACAGAAACTGGCTGTCCAGTGAACTCATGATTGCCGCCAGGATCCCGGCCGTCAGTAAACCACCGAGCAATGGCGTGGCGTAAAGCTGTACCAGCCGCGCCAGCACCACGTTTTCACTTTCAAACTCGATTCCGCTACCGGCTGCCCAGCAGCCAATCAGCACGCAGGGAAACCACACGATCATCACAAAAATCGGATGCATGATCACCGGCAACTTGAACGCACTGGCACTGCGAGCCGTCAACCAGTGCTGGAAGACATGCGGGAACATGGCGACGGATAACGGAATGAACAAGAACGAAAACCACTTGGCCGGCGTCAGTTTGGCTCGACCGACATGCGTTTCCGGAATTTTATCCGAAGCCGCTTTCATGCTTTCCCACAATGAGTCCAATCCGCCCAGTGCCTTGGCAACGGTTACGAAGGTCACCACGCCCAGCACCATGAACACCGTCGTTTGCAATGTATTGGCCCACGCTGTGCCACGCATCCCGCCAAAGAACACGTAAGTCAGAACGACGAGGCAAATCACGGCGGAAGCCAGCGGTTTGGGAACGCCATGGCCCGAACTCTCGAACCAGCCCTGATTGGCGAACGCACCCTGGGTCACTTCACTGACGACCGCACCGGCCGCCACGACCCCCAGCAGCAAATAGGTAATCACCAGCGCTACCAGAATGGGAAACAACAGCAGACCGATGAACTGGTTGTCGAGGCGTGCGCGGAAGTACTGAATCTGGGTTCGAAATCCGTTTTTCCGGCCAATCCTCCACAGCGGCACGCCGATCACCAGAAAACACAGCGAGTGGACGATGCCGGCAGCCGAAGCCATCAATCCGTACACTCCCGAGCCCAGGATGAAGGACTTGCCGGTTGATCCAACCAATGCAAAGGCAGTCATGGTCGTGCCGAACAGCGACATCAACAACAGGAACGGGCCGATCGAATGACTCGCCAGCATGTAGTCCTTTGACGTACCCCGGAAAAAGCGGCTGGCCATCAGGCCTAGCGCCAACAAAGCGGCCAGATAACAACAGATGACAATCAGCTGGGTCATGGAGAGTCCTCCGCCACGTCCGCATTGTCGTCGAAGTCGACTTCCTCCGACTTCGGCCAGCATGTCATGCAAACAATTATCCAGACCAGAGCGGTCACACCTGAAAGACAAACGTGGTAGGCCATGTTGTAAGGCACAAACCCCCATACCAGGTCAGCGCGGTCCCATTGCCAGTAATCCTGATGAGCGATCAGCAACACCAGGATGGCAATCGCTACGACCCACTTGCGCATGGCAGCCTCCACATCACATTGAATCCACTGATGCTACTTCGGGAGTATTAGTACCGGGCGAAACAAATACAACCAGTGCAAACAGGGCCGCACCAGCCAAATTCACCCAAACGCCGACGTCGCGACCTGCCACATAAATCTCCGGCAGCAGCAACATCGCCGCGGCCACAAACAACACCACGCGCCACGGCGTCGGCAATCGGCCACGCAGGTATCCGGCAATTCCCGCGGCCAGCGCAAGAATCCCCGCGACCGCCGCGCCCACGGCGATGGCAATTTCAGTCCACGCTGGCCAGGCGGCATTGGCGGCCGATAACAACTCCGCCTTTTCCGGCGAATTCGTTTCGGCGTCCATCCAGGCTTGCCAGGCCCCGCCATCCATTAGCAGCAGGGCAGGGCGATAAATAAACATGTAAGGCAACGTAAACCCGACCAGTGCAAAACGAAACGCAGTAAACGCCGTTTTCATCATGTTCGATTCAGCGATAGACGAAGTTGCGTAAGCCGCAAGTGCCACCGGCGGCGTCACCATCGACATCATCCCGAAGTAGAAAATGAACAGGTGCGCACCCAGTGGAATGACACCCATGTCTCCCAGCAATGTCGCCATCAAGGTCGCCACCAGCAGGTAACACACAACCGACGGCACTCCCATCCCCAGCACGATCGAGCAAATCATGATGCCAATCAGTGCCAACAACAGGTTTTGCTCAACCACGTCCTTGATACGACTGCTGAAATCATCAGCGATTCCGGTCTGCAGCACGATGCCAATGATGATGCCAACGCAAGCGGCGGCAGCGATCAGCGAAACTCCGTTGCGGGCGGACTTGCGCATCGCGTCGAGAATCGTTGGTTGCCAGTTTCGCTCAAACAATCCGGCAATGATCATGGCCAACATACCGACGATAGAAGCCTCAAGACCTACGTCAAACCACTTGCTGCGCGGCAACGGTTCGTCGAACGTATCGGTAAACAACAGGCTCCAGCCGAAGTAGATGGCCACCCCCACCACGAACGCAACCAGCATGAAAATCCGTGACCGACTGGTCAGCCTGACACCGTCGCCGATCTTGTCCCGAAAAACAGACATCAGCATGATCGCAACCAGAGACCCGGTGACTGCGCGAAAAGGGGTCAGGCCGCGTAACAGCAGGAAAACCAGCAGCACCAAGGAGGTTACAAAAATTACGCCATCGAGAGTGCGTGATTCCTGCGGTTCCGTTTCCTGTGTTTCAACCGGCCGCGCGCCAACTCGCAACGCGTACAGATAGACAATCACCAGCACCGAGAAATAGTACAGGCATGCTGGAATGACTGCGGCTTTCATGATCTGCAGAAACGTGACCGTGGGATCGATCATATCCAGAATCATGTAAGCACCGGCGCCCATTACCGGTGGCACCAGCGCGCCACCTGTGGACGCAGCGGCTTCAATTCCGGCAGCCGTTTCACGATTGAATCCCCCTTGCCGCATCATGGGAATTGTGAAGTTGCCCGACAGCATGGAATTGGCGACCGCACTTCCGCTGAGTGAACCCAGCAATCCGCTGCTGACTACCGACACCAGTGCCGGTCCGCCCGTCACTCGCGCGAAAACCCGCCGAGCCGTTTCGATAACAAAACGCGTCGCGCCCGAAATCTCCAGAAACG
>JBPCVB010000783.1:0-9862 GCA_051010855.1 Pirellulaceae bacterium
GTTCCATAGCTCCGCACGACACACCATCGACCATTGGGAGCGAAGTCCATTCCTGTGACCAACGGTTCATCGAAGCCTGATTCCAGTCGATTCGCCGTCTGCACTTCATGCGGGTTCTGTGGATTCAATGTCAACGTATACCAGGCGGCACGCGGATGCTCGGGAGCGTGCTGCTTGGTCAACAGAAAGACCGTCCCTGTATTGTCGACCGCCACCGATTCACAGTCGCGTGCTCCGTCGGGGTAGCGAAAGCTCAACGTTTCAACATCGCTGATCGTTGCTTCGATCACGGCCTCTTGCTCTAGTTCCCGTTCGGGTTCGCTCAGTACGAATAGCCGACACGAATCACGGCGCAAGCTGTTGTCCCCGCAATCCGCTACGATCAGGTGGTGCTGGCCATTGAGGGTCACTGCTGCGAGGTCTTCCCAGTCCTGAAAACTCGCTCCGGCCAGTTGCACGGTGGCCTGCAGCCGGCCCGCTGCATCGATCAGAAACAATCCCGGGTGCCGGCCGTTGTCGTTGTGTACCCAGTACATGCCGGGATAACGCCGGCTGGCCGCCAATCCGCTGGCTTCATTAATGAATGCTGGCTGGATCGATCCCAGCTGCGTGCGCTCACCAAATGAAACGGGCTCATTTGTGTTTTCCGTTTGCGCGATGCTGGTAATTGCCGGAGCCCACATGAATACGCAGGCCACCATTGCTATGCGAATGATGGTTAGCATGCCGGACCACCAGGCCACGCATCGGGTTGATTAAAGGCGCCCAGCAAGCGTCGCCCCTTGTAAATACAGTAGGCCAGTTCATCTCGAGCGGGTGAATCGTCGGACCCCGGAGGAAACCACATCACTTCATCGCGATCAATTACATAGGAACCGGATTTGCCCTCTTGCCGCCCCGCCGCCACCAGTGCTTCTTCACCCATGAACAATCCAAGGAATACCGGGTCGACATCAATGATGGATTGCCCGTCAATTTGTTCACTCGACAGCCGGGCCATCAGTCGTTCAACAACTCCGGGTCGTTGCAGACGCGCTTCGGGAAGGGACATTTCGATGATCTCGTCGTGCGTGCAGTGCCAGCCGGCAAAACAGGCGTACACGTCGGCCAGCTCGAGGTGTTCGAGATTCATGGAAAAGGCGTGAGTCAACGGTCCTGCGATCCCGATGTTTTCAATCCGGCGATCCGAGAATTCGTAGCTGTAGCGAAACAAAAAACAATCGACCTCGTCGTCGTAGCCTGGCCAGGCCAGTCGCCGCCGGTCGATCAGTGTTAGCGCATTGGGAGCCAGTCCCATGTTTTCGTGGTGTGCCAGCCACATGGCCAGCTGACTTTCGGCGCGAGCCACATCGTCGCCGAATGCTTCATCAATTTGATCGGACAGACCCAGCTCGTCAGCATATTGCAGGACGCGGAGCCGGATCACCGGTTCAGCTGCCAGAGCTACCAGCTGTTTGCCGGCCTCCTCATCGCCGAGGTGGGCCAGAGCTGACAACGCTTCGGCGCGAATCCGGCGATGTTTCAGTTCGGCAGCCCGATTCAACTTGCCAATTGCCTGGGTGTCACCGATCAGCGACAGGGCATCGCAAAGCGAGGCGATCAGGGAAACCGTCTCGTTGACAAGACGACTGATTTCCTGCGGCGACTTGTCCGGCGGAGGATTACCCTCTTCCAGCATGGTCAGTTGTTCGGTCAGCATCCCCAACATCCTGATCAGTGAATCCAGATGATCGCTGGCCGGATGACGGTCGGTATATTTCTGACGCGTGACAAAATTGGCCACATCAAGAATAGCGGCCGCCACACCGGGATGCTGCAGCCCGCCCAGCAAATTGGGAAACACGGCGTCGACGTCGAAGGGACGATGGTGTTGAACCAGCGGTGCGAATGCCACGACGATGCTTTGCGGACACAACGGCGGGTCGTCGATGATCAGGTCGCCAAAACGTTCCAGCGACTCGCGTGTGTTCATGCTCGCCTGCCAGTTCAGCAGATAGTTGCGGGAGCGTGCTTCGGCGGGCAGTACCCGATAGAGTTTTTCGATCGCGTCAATGCGTTCCGGGTGTGCTGCAGGATTGTCGGCTTCGCCTGCCATCCGCGTCAGCCGCCCGAGAACGATTTCCAGGCCCCGGTCAAATACCGGTGGCGAGATGCCGGGCCCGAGTTCACACAGGCTGTCCAGCATCGAATCGATATCGCGATCATCGACCCAGCCAAGTTCAGGCGACAGCATGGAAATCCGCTGGAGCTGTTGGTGATCGTCATCCAGGCTGGCAAACGCGTGGAGAATATTATCAACGTACTGGTTCATTAAGGCCCTAATCGGTGAGAACGGGCATTTGACTGCCTCGTTGGCGACGGTGATGATGACAATATGCGTTGACCTGAATCAGGCAAAGACTTAGCTTATCGTTCGAGTCTGCAGGATTGCCCTGGCCGGCCCGACCCGCTGCCGGCCTTCCGCATTCGTCTCTTTGCTGCGGTAGCCAGGCGAACTGCTCCTTTATCATATAGCGACTGCGTCTGCGGTCACCTCACCGGGAACATTGTGTCCGAAAAAATCGCCTCCAAACCCAAACAGCGAAAAAAGCAGAAACTGTGCTTCGAGTCACTCGGGCTCAGTGACAGCCGACTGGAGATCCTTGCGGAAATCGGCTACGAAAAGCCGACCCCCATTCAGGCCGGTCTCATCCCTCTCGTCTTGCAAGGCTACGATCTGATCGGACAGGCCCGCACGGGTACTGGCAAGACTGCGGCCTTTGGCATCCCCATCGTCGAGCAGCTGGAAGCCATGCATCGGGAGCAAAATGGCGATGGCAAGGAGGCTCCCCGGCGGCGTCCCCGCGCGATCATTCTGGTTCCGACCCGTGAATTATGTTTGCAGGTCCATCACGAGGTCCAGCGGATCGCAGGAGACCTGACTGCTGGCCGACCGGGTGAGCAGCCGGACGACGGAAAGAAAAAAAGCAAAACAGCTGACACCCTGGTCAAGTCGGTGGCCGTGTATGGCGGCAAATCGATTCGCTGGCAAATCAACCGGCTATCCGATGGCGCTGACATCGTGGTGGGAACGCCGGGACGCATTATCGATCACCTCAACCGTGGCACGTTGCGGGTCGACAAGATCCAGTCGGTGGTACTGGATGAAGCGGATCGCATGCTGGACATCGGCTTTCGCCCTGACATCGAACGAATTCTGCGACGCTTGCCGGAGGAACGGCAAATGATGTTGCTGAGCGCCACGCTGCCGCCGCCGATTCTGGAAATTTCCAAACGCTACATGCATTCGCCCAAGTTGGTCAACTTTTCCACCAGCTCACTGGCGGTCGACACAATCGACCAGTACTACTTCACGGTTCGCGAAGACCAGAAAGTGGATTTGCTGATCCAGCTGTTGCAGCGCGAAGAGCCGCGTCAGGCGATTATCTTTTGCCGCACCAAATTGGGCACCGAGCGGCTGTATCGCAAGTTACTCAAGACCGAGGACTTTGCTCACGCCCGCGCCATTCACGGGGACATGAGCCAGCCCAACCGCGACAAGGTGATGGCATCATTCCGGGCCGGGCAAACTCGAATCCTGGTCGCCACCGATGTTGTGGGTCGTGGCATCGATGTGTCGCATGTTTCGCACATCATCAATTTCGACATCCCGGAACTCAGCGATGACTACGTGCATCGCGTGGGCCGCACTGGTCGTATGGGGCGGGACGGGGTGGCTTATTCTCTGGTTACACCGTTGCAACGCAGCGAATTGATGCAAATCGAACGCCGCATCAATCGTGAACTGGTTCAGGACCAGCTCGAAGGGTTCGAGATCCCTGACGTCAAGGAAAAACGGCCTTCTTCACGCGGCCGCGGACGTCGTTATCGTCGCGGGTTGTAGAATTCACACATGGCAACAAAAAACGGGAAGGCATCTTATCGACGCCTTCCCGAATGTTTTGTCAGCCAATTCGCAGGCTTACCACTTCTTGATGCGGATACCGCCAAAGTAGTTTTGCGTAGTAATGTCGGCCGATGCCGCACCACCACCCAGTGGCGTAGCCAGACTCAGTTGAGTCTCGTCGGTAGCGAAGTAACGGTACTCAAAGAACACGTCGATGTGCGGCGAAACACTCTTGGCAACTCCGACGATTCCCTGATATACGAATGACGAATCTTCAACGCCGACCGTAACGGGAGTCGTGGGCTCGGTTACTTCCAGATCATTGAATGAGAAACCAACACCACCGCCCAAATAACCTGTCAGGCCACAACCGAAGTTCAGGTCGAAGTATGCGTTGGCCATGAAGGAGTACATGTTCAAACGGCCGTCAAACGCATCCGGAGGCAGTGCGGGCAGGTTGATTGGAATGTTGGGCAGGTCCAGGAAAATTCCATCCACCGAGGCATTGCGATAGGCAAATTCAGCTTCCGTACGCAGCTTGCCGTTCTTGCGGCCAACCGCTGCACCGAATCCATAGCCGTCATCCAGGATGGGACCGAGTGACAGGTCACCAGTAAATGTACCGGGAATGTTGACGTCGAGATCGATGCCCAGAGGATCGAAATCTGTGAATCCGCCAAAGACCGAGAAGTAGTGTCTGTAGCAATCGTTGTAGCCACCCTGGCCGCCACCGAAACCGCAGCCACCACCGAGGTGTCCGCCGCCGATTCCGCAACCACCACCGATACCACAGTGACCGCCGCCGCCGATGCCGCAACCGCCCTTGGGACCGCAGCCGCCGCCGATTCCACAGTGACCAACTTTGTGGCCAAAGCCGCCACCAATACCGCAGTGACCACCACCGCCGCCGCAGCCACCACCGCCGCCGTAACCGCCATCGCAGCCACAGCCGGAGTCGCAGCCACCGCCGCCCCAGCCTTGTCCATAGCCAGGACCGCATGAATCACATCCGCTCCCGCAATCGCCGCAGTTACCAGCGGAGTTGAAATAGGCGCCACCAGCATTGGCTTGCGGGACGGGTGTTACGGGTGCAACCGGTGCAACAGGTTGCTGCATAACGGGAGCCATCGGCTGTTGCACGACCGGCGCGATGGGTTGTCGGGCCGGGGCCGCGGGCTGTTGTTGCTGGACCATGGAGGCCTGATAAGCAGGATTTCTCCATTGCTGTCCGGGGTGTTGCTGAACGTACTGGCCGTAGGCAGACGCTGTACAAAACAGCGCAGCGACTGCGAGGCTCAGGGCGAGGCGGGTCTTCATGACTTTGAACTCCTGGGTCAGGTAGTCGTAATATGTTGAAAGAATGCAGGGGTGGTCCGAACATCGTCAAATCCGTTGCCTGCGGTTTAATCTCTACCGCCCACAAACCAGGCAAAACGCAAAAAATCGGCAGAGGCCGAACTGAAGTGCCGTTAAAGTTTGCCCAGTCTCGTTAATCGCGCCCCTGAAGTAGCTGCAACACACGCTGGCCTGCTTTTTCGAGGGGCTGTCCGGCGTGCTCCTGACGCATTCGCTGAAAGTTCTTCGACCCGGCTGAGGTCTCCTCAATCCACTGACGGGCAAATTCACCGCTCCGGATTTCCGCAAGCACCTGTCGCAGCACCTCGCGGACATGGTCGTCCACGATCCGGGGACCGCGTGTGTAGTCACCATATTCGGCGGTGTTGGAAATATGCTCACGCATAAACGCCAGACCGCCACGATGCAACAAGTCAACCACCAGCTTCAACTCATGAACGCATTCAAAATACGCGATCTCTTCCCGATAGCCCGCTTCGACGAGTGTTTCAAAAGCGGCGATCGCCAGGTGGCTGAGTCCGCCGCACAGGACCGCTTGTTCGCCAAACAGGTCGGTTTCGGTTTCCTCGGCCAGGGTCGTTTCCATAATCCCCGCTCGGCCGCCACCCAGGGCAGCGGCATAGGCCTGGGCCAGGGGCAAATGAGATTCCCGATCGGCACCGGGCCCAATACCCACCAGGCAAGGTACACCACCTCCCTGTTCATACGCGGAGCGGACCATGTGCCCGGCACCCTTGGGCGCTACCAGTATGCTGGCCACGCCGACCGGCGGAATGATTTGCTGGTACAGCAAACTAAATCCATGGCAGCACAGGATCACGTCGCCCGCCGTTAATTGCTCGCGAACTGTGGATTCAAACACCGACCCATGAAATTCGTCCGGCAGCATAATGCAGATCAGGTCGGCCTGCCTCGCAGCATCCGCAATCGATAAGGGCTGAAACCCGTCATCGACTGCCATGTCGAATCCTGGACCGGCCCGTTGACCAACCAGAACGCGGAGACCGCTGTCCCGCAAATTCAGCGCATGGGCCCGACCCTGAGCACCGTAGCCAACAATGGCAATCGTTTTGTCACGGAGGACGGATTGGTCGATTTGTGCTTCGTAAAGAAACTCGGCAGTCATTGTGAAACCGTTCGTTGAGCAGGATCGGAACAGCGTTTATGATCTTTGGACTGTAACTTTTGGCATCCGTTTTTGCGACAGGCATGACGCCTGGGCAATGTACGCAACCCGCAAGGGCACCATGGTCCAGCATCCCCGCGGTCATTCGTCACCCGGTCAGTCGTCGGGGATCGGCTGCGCCTATCTGGTGAAGCTGACGATTGGCATTAGTCTGTTGATGATTGCCAACAGCTGGCTGGTGGGCAAGATTGTCGGTGCCAATATGCCGTATGTGCCCGACTTGTTTGACGATGTGCGCGTCTACCAGTTTTTTATGATCTTCGTACCGATTTTGATGGTTTGCGCCCAATTCTGGGTTTACGACCGGATTCGCGATTCCTGGATTCGTCGTGGCGGCAGACACGAATCGCAAGACCGTCTTTAATTGCTGGCCAGCGCCTGTGATGCAAACCCGGCTGCGTCGGTCGGTTTGTCACCGCATCGACGCACGACGAAGACTAGCGACGTTCCAATTTGATGTCGCTGGCGCCCAAAGCATAGCGTTGCTCGTCGTCCTGCAGGAATCCTCGCACCACGCAACGTCCTCGCGCCCACTCGGGCACTTCCAGTTCAACTCGAAACGGTCCTGCGGCAACCTCGACGGATTGTTCGCTAACGGTGCGGCAGTTGGCCTTCTGATAAATCTCGGCATACTCAGTCAGTACGTCCGGATCGTTGGTAAACTCACGACGTCGGGGAGGCCGTTCGTGAAAACGGTCGCGGCAATAGACCAGTTCCAGCAACAACTGGCCCGCGTGCGGTGAACTGCCTGTGACAACCACGCGATCCCCTTCGTCTGTTGGTTCGGCGGCAAGCTGTATGGACGCCGGCCGAGCCACGCGGAGCAACGGGTCACCCAGTAAATGAAACAGGTGCACATGTTCGATCGCTTCGGTTTGCAATTGCTCGCCGGAGGGACTAAACGTCTCACCCAACAGTTTCAACTTGGATCGGTATTCATTGTGCGTGGCATCGTCGAGTCCTTCGCCGGCACCATCGGGAACTCCCAGCTTTCGTTTGGCGGCCAGCAAGATTTCGCCCAGTGTCTCTCGCTCGCCATCAAAGTATTCTTCAATCAAACCGACCGATAACATGCCCATTCCGTAGGGCATGGTCAGTCGTGACCCACAGAGCACGGCGATGGGGCCACCGGGTTGCTTGACCAGTTGTTCCGACAGGCAATCTTTGGGTAAATCAAAGGCACCGGTGTAACAGGCCAGCATGATGGCGATCGGCATCCCGTTTTGGCAATTTACCTGACCAATATCGCGTTCTCGCAGAATCGGATAGCCACCAATCGGCGTACGCACATAATCCAGTCGCCGGGCATCGCCGTGACCCATATAGACCCAAAACAAACAGCCTTCGTTGAGGCGATCGATTGTTGTTTTGGCAAACTCGCGCGGGTCGGGGCAGTAGGCACTTGACCAGCTGGCATACGTCATCGAGGTGCAAAACTCCGACGGAATCAATTCCGTGATCAGTCGTCGGGCGGTCTGCTCAATGACCGAGTCAGTCATCTGTCCGAACCCACCCGTGCCGGCAACCAGGTTGATACGTCGTTGCCAGGGGCCTGATGCCGTCGCTTCGTATTCGATGATTTTGGCGATTTGCCGTGTCAGGTCTTCAGGAGTGTCGACCGGAATGCGACCCAGCGCCAAATCGGGCAAGCCATCCTCATCGATGTCGGCAAACGAGTTGTCGGTAGCGATTTCCGGCTCCGAGCCATACTTCGAAATGACTTTGGCCGGTTTATAGTCGGTCGGTATGCATGACATGATGCTGCGTGGGTCGGCTGAAGGCGTGTCGCCAATCAGCAACAGACTCTTCAGGTTGCCGTGGCGGGCGATGTCGCGAATCTGCTGCTTGATGCCCCAGGCACTGGCTGTCGGTGACACCACGTGGATCAGGTGTCCCTGCGCGCGACGATAGGTTAACCATGGTTGTAGTGCAGGGATAAAGGGTTGTGGGCAAAGCACCAGGGTGTCGGCGGCGGCCGCAGCATCTGATTCCGCCAGCGCCAAGGAAGTTCGCAGCGTCAGCCGCGTGGAGCTACTGGCTGCTGGCCAGGCACCGGTCAGGTAAACCGTTTCCTGTGCAGTCGCGCACGGACCATCGAACCAGCCGCTGAAAACGAGCAACCCGATCGAAACTGACACGATTACGGAACGCAACACGGCAACTCCTTACAAATCAGGTTGATGCAACAGCCGTGACAATACGGGCCAGGTCCCGGCCGGCACAATAGTGATTTAGGGCGTCGGAGACAGTGTTGCTAACCGCATTCTAGCTGGTGAGTCGTGCCGGTTCGATGAATCCCGTCACAAAACGACGCTACTTGTCATCTTCCGCCTGGGTGCCGCCAGCATTTTCGTCTACTTCGACCGGAGCCGGTGCTTCGTCATCAGTGGCCGGTGCGGAGCCGGAATCGATCAGCAAATAACCCGACCAGAAAAACGGATGATCGCCTTTTAATGGCTGGTCCAGGACCCGGTCACGAATACGCGGTTCGGCTGTGATGTCCAGTTCCGTTTCGTAAAACAGTTCCAGACTGCGATGCCATGCTTCGGAAGCCGGAAACTTGCCCAGTCCCTGCGCCAATTCACGAGTGAGATCCATGGTCGATTGTCCGCCCACCCGCCAGCGACTGACGAGGATCGTACGCGCTCCACTGGCCATCATTGCTGTGGAAGCCAGGAACAACTCCGAGCCATCGGCGCGAGTGCGCGACGAGCCTTCGATTCCGGATGAGATACCCGACAGAATCACCTGATCAACACCCCGCCAGGGCAACATCATCCAGCCATCCAGACCTGACCCTGATTTGCCCTGATCCAGCTGCAACGGGGCAAAGGACAAGGGTCCGCCGCGCGCATTGTCCTTGTTGTCGTGCCACACCGTGACCTGATCGATCGTGGAGGTGAGCAAGTTGGATGTTCCCTGCATGGTCTTTTCGATTTGCTCGGTGTCCGGCATACCTGCGATGAATTCATCACGTCCGGCGGCAATACGATCGCCATCGTCACGAATGAAGTTGCGATGCGCGACGATGGCCGAGCGGCGAAACCTTCGCGACTGACGTTCATCCGGAACAGCCAGACTCATCATGGGCGCGTAGCGCACTCGCACTTGCTGATTCAGGTTGCTGGAAACCTCGTTGGTCCCGACTTGCAGCAGCTCCATGGGCAGATACCAGGCCTTGCCATCGGGAATGAAGATGATTTCGTCGACGGATTCCATGGCTTTCGGGTCGGTCTTGGCAAACAGCAGCCCGGAGATCTCGCGGGCGGTGGCCCGCCATTCATCACTGGCAAACAGGTCGGCTTCCAGAATCGCCGACTTGTCACCGACATTGATTTGTTTCAGCAGGTTGTTGATGGCGCGTTCCAGGCCCCGGGCCTGCACCGTACTTTCAAATGAGTAACGATTGGGACCGAGATGCATCACGTAGTAAC
>JBPCVB010000784.1:0-2613 GCA_051010855.1 Pirellulaceae bacterium
TGCCGGCATCGTGCAAAAAGGCACCCATGATTAACAGATCGGGATCCAGTCGATCGTATCGATCGCCAACAAACACCGCCAAATCCATCACCGAAACGACATGTTCGAGCAAACCGCCGTGGTAGGCGTGATGGTTTTTTACACCGGCCGGCGCTTTGCGGAACCGTGTCATGAATTCCGGATCATCGAGAAATGCCTGACCGAGCTTGCGCAAATGAACATTGCGAATCTGGCCAATCATCTCGCCGAGGCGATGGGTCAGTTTCTCGATGCGGGCAGATGACATCGTGATGAAATGCGAATCATCGACTTTGTTCGTATCGGCAGGGTCGATCTCCTGGACAATGATCTGCATTCCACCGTTGTACAACTGCGAAGTACCCTGCACACGTACAAAGTCGCCATTGCTAAAACTGTCGAACTGCCCCTGATTGGCATTCCACAACATGGCGGTCAACGAACCGGTTTTGTCGCTCAGGCGGACTTGCAGATAAAGCTGTCCGGCGCGATTGGGCCGTAACTGTTTTTCCGAGGCCAAAAATACTTCGTCGACGCCTTGACCATCGGCCAGCTGGTTAACAAACAATCGCGACATGGCTGGTTGAAATACAGGGAATGAGTGAATGAATTTGCCACGGCGTGGCAAGGCTACGAATTCTAGGTTGTTCGACGGCGGGCTTCAATGCAACCAGGCGGTGCTGAGGTCTCCGACGATTTCCGGGCAATCCAGCCAGTGCGTCGGCATGCTTGCGTAACGGGCGACGCCTAAAGCCGGGCTCGCAATCTGTCTCGATTGCGAAATGGTCAGCAGGTAGATTGATGAATGACGTTCGCTACTGTTTAGTTGGAGCATTCGGTGCTTCCCAAGTTCCGATCGAAAAACAGGGATTTCGAGTTTCAGGCGCACCCCTGGACGGACCGGCCGCTATTGGTCATCGGAGGCATGGGGCGCTCCGGTACGACGATTTTGCGCAATTGCGTGGCGAAGCACCCGGCGATTGCCTGTCGCAATGCAGAAAGCAACTACATTCACGACCTGATGCAGGCAGCGATTGGTCACGAGGAGACTCCCGATCGCATGCCGGCGCTACCCATTTCGGCCGATCAGTACTGGCAATTGCATCGCCAGTTCATCCTGCACATGATCTGGCCAGCGCACCAGATTCGCAGCGTTCGCGATCCGCAGATGATCTCAACCTACACGATGTTGAATCCGCGTTCGGCACTTGGCTTGTCAAAGACTTTTCCCGGCTTCCGCATTTTTTACATTGTGCGTAACGGAATCGAAGTCGTTTCATCGTTTCAGGCTTTCAAGGCATTCGAAGATTTGCCTTTTGAACACGTTTGCAAAATCTGGGCCGTACGCCGCGACATGCTGGAATATGGCGCGGACCGCGATGACTTCTATTTGTTTCGACATGAGTGGCTGCACGATCCGGAACGGTTTCAGGAAAAGTTCACCGAAGCCCTGCAAGCATGCGGGCTGAAGTTTGATGAGGCTTGTCTCAAACCCCTCGCCCGTCGCTTTCATCCAACCACGTTTCCTGGCGAGTCCGGAGACGCGACACGCGACTTGAGTCGCCGCGCCGATCGCTGGCAGTACTGGACCGACGAACAAAGGGAATGTTTCGTCGCGAATTGCCAGCATCTGATGGACGAACTCGGGTACCCCATCCCATGGCTTGATCGTGGTGGGTGAACAAACTCGGGTAACCGTCAATCCGGCAAGGATACGCGGTTGCGTTGTTCCATTCGTACATCGCCTAATCGGATTCAGTCATCTCGACGTTTTCGGGCATGGATGGCGCGTCGGTGAACTGACCGAAATAGATGGCATTCACAAACATACGGCTGGTGGCCGGCCAAAAGGCTCGAAAATTCGGATCGTCGGCCAGCATGATCACCCGGCCCGCACCCATGCGGTGTACGGAAACCGCCGCTGTCTCACCAATCTTCTCCTGATTGGCTTCCGAAGCGTAACCGGCCAGAAGGGGCGGCTTGAGATATCGCACCGGATTGGAAACTTCAGGCGCAGCGGCACGCAACAACCTCGTCGAACTACGAAATACCGGTAGCTGATCCCGTTCAAACCCGAACAATAACGGATGCGTCTTGTCGATTTGAGTCTGGAAAATCGCCCCACTGACCAGTTCCAGCGCCACCAGCTTCCGCGCCTCGGCGAAACGAGCTGGCTGGTTTTCCGGATTCGTTTCGTCGTCTACATCCTCCACCACGCTACCCGCGCCTTCTTCAGCAGCCTCCGGCAATTGCAGAATCTCATCGGCTGCCATTGAAATCGCAGCGCTCACAGCAATCAGGTTGCCGCCTCGCTGCACGAACCGTTGCAGTTCCTCGATCGCACCGCGTGACAACTGGTAGCGCCCCGAGACCAATATGACCGTGCTGTAACGCGACCAGTCGGTTCGCTCAACACGATTCACATGAATCATTGACACGGGCATGCCCACACGATGATCCAATTGATGCCAGGCGGCACCTGCCTGGTAGGCGCTGACGCCTGTTCCCACCAGCATCGCGACCTCGGGTGATTCCAGTCGCGGAAAGTTGTTGCTGCCCAGGTCGATGCCGCCAACGGCCAGGCCGGAATAGACA
>JBPCVB010000785.1:0-10140 GCA_051010855.1 Pirellulaceae bacterium
GTCCAGGCCGCGGGCCAGATGACATCGGCGAACCCCTACCGAGTGCTGACCAGGCCGCCACCCACAAAAAAACCACGGTAATCACTGATTGTCGTGGTTTGCCTTTTTAAGCGACGCTGACGAGACTCGAACTCGCAACCACCGGATCGACAGTCCGGTACTCTAACCAATTGAGCTACAGCGCCAATTTTCGTTGGGACCCACCAGTTTATGGATGGCGGGTGCCGGGGGCAAGATGTGTTAGAACGTCAATTGGCGGCCCTTCCTGCCTCCAACGCCTGCCCTCATTATCGCCTGCCCTCCCTGCCGGCAACCCCGCCGCAGGGGCGAGCCTGATCCGTAAATTTCCTACAACCGGACACGACCTTTCGATCTGAGCGGGCAGAAGGGCTTTCCTGATCCGTACAGTTACCCATTTGTGGTGTATGTTTTTCAGGCGGCGGATTCCGACGAATCCCGCACAGGCTAACCGTTTGGACCTGCGCTAAAGCCACCGTTTAATAGTCTGCCATGCAGGTAATATTGTGGACGCTGTCAACAACGTTCTCAACAAGATGTTCCAGGTGGCCCACACGTTTGGGCCCTCAGAGTGGGCTGTGATTTCCCTGGTCACAGTCGTCATCGGCTATATGTGTCTCAAGACCATGAAAATCCGCTAGACAACGACCCGCTTGACGAGAACATCCCCTGGAACAGAAACCGTCCCTAGAACAGAAACCGTCCCGGTTTAAAACCGAGCTCGCGGATTTCTGCTGCATCTGCCTGCGCGCTCTTCTCAGCACCCAGCTCACGCAATATCCAGCTGCGATGATACAGCAGGACCGCCAGGCTCTTTTTCGGTCCCCTGACAAAAAACTCGTACTGCTCCCGAGGATCGAGTGAGGCCTCAAATCGCGTCCTGGGGGCAGCGAATGGCACGTCGACGATCGTTCGTTGCGCCGCCACTGCCGCGTTCAAATCGACCAGGGCAGATTCGAGCACATTCATCTGGTACTGCACGCAACCCCGGGTATCCAGAAACGGAGCCAAACGCAGCAACTGAACCGCGCACAACTGCAACTCGGGAAACTTGCTCGCAACCATCTCGGGATCGTATCCCAACTCCATAATGGCCCTGCGATCCGCCCAGGACGATTCCTGTTCGCCCAGATCCTGATAGATCAACGCCCGCAGAGTGAGAAACGCTGCCAGAGCGTGCGCGTTTTCTTCCTTCTTGCGGGCTACCTGAGGCAGTTTGGTCTCCTGCTCGTCGGCCTGCATGCCGAACAGGCTGAGCAGGGCTTCGCTGATCGCCTGAGGGTCCAGTCGTGAAATCACGTTGCGTTCACGCCGCAGCTCTTCAATGACCGGGCTGAGTTGATCGAGGGCGGTTTGCGTAAACGTCTCCGCTACGGCGGTGTCACCTTGTTCGACGGTCCGTTGCGCCTGTTCGCGATACAGGATTGTGGCACAGAAATAGACCTGCAGATGAGTTGGCAGCTTGACGTCTTCAAGGTGGTTCCAGGCCCCGGCTGTTTCATTCACGACGTAGCGACTGTTCTTAAGAGCCAGACGCAACTCCTGGCCTGCCAGCGCTTGCAGGTAAGACAGGGTGTTGCGATGCTGCAGTTTTTGTTCATAGCCGCGATTGATATTGGCCGGGTTGGCGGCACGGTAGGCCTCGAGCGCTTCCTCGGGTCGACCACTGGCAAGCAGACAATCCTGCCGAATGGCTTGAATGCGGGCGTCCCGTTTTTCTTCGGGTATCGCATTGATCAGTTCCAGCGCATCCTCCGGACGTTCATCATCGAGCATCCAGCGGGCCAGTGTCGCTTGCAATCCGATGTTATTGGGTAGCCGCTCGGCGATTTGCGTCAGCTGAACGATGCCCTGCTGTTTGTCTCCGTCCAGGTACCGTTCCATGACGACGGCAGCCCGCCAGCGATCCAGTTCGCCGCGACAGCCATACACCATCACGGGAACCAGCACCAGCAACACCACGCCGATAATCACCGGCATGCCACGCGACGCTTTCTCGGGTTGGCGGGGATATTCGTTCAACTTTGCCTGTCACTTTCCAGATAGTCTCTGGTTTCTTCATACAGCGCGCGACGGACTTCGACCAGACGGCGGGCATCCGTAATATTGTGACCGTCCTCGTCGGTGACATAGAACACCGCTATGACCTGCATTCCGAACAGGGCCACCCGGGCAAACTGCACATCCAGCTTCAACTCATAGATTCGTTTGGAAATTCGATACAGCAACCCCAGCCGATACCACGCGAAGACGTCGATGACGTTGGCCTGGGCCACTGCCTGATTGTCGATCAGGACCTTGATCGGCGGCATCGGCAACTCGCCTCGCCGGGACGGATCGTCCTGCCAGCGAATCGGGAACGCGGGCGGCCCGGTCTCCTTGGCCTCGGCCAGCTGCCGGGCTTGCTTGAGTACATGATTGAGTCGCTGTTCACTGGGCGGCTCATTCAGATTGGGATCGTCAAACTGAAACCAGTACCAGACGAATGACTCGTCGAGGTGCTTGATATCGGCCGTACGAATCCGCAAGCCTTCGCTGGCCAGCATGCCCGTGATGCGATAGAAGATTCCGGAGCGGCGTTTAACCCGGCGTCCGATGCACAATTCCACCATGTGTGCATCCTTGTCATAGTTAATCGAGCAGGCCGACTGGTAGCCGGTCGTCTCCCGCAACTCCAGCAATTGACTGGCGATTTCCTCAGTTGTATGGCCACGATAGAAATTGCGTGGCAGGCTGCGCGCCTGTTGCAATAGCCAGTTCGCCGTCTCTTCGTCAGGTGCCATGTCGCGAAACGTGGCTAGTTCCTCTTCCTTGATCGATTCATCAACCTCTTCATCGTGCATGCCTTCAAGCAGATTGAGGGCGCGACGATAGAGGTCGCTGAGCAATCCAAATTTCCACTGATTCAGGGTCCCGGGGCCTACGGCCGAGATATCCGCGCATGTCAGCAGGTACAACAGCCGCAACATCTTCTTGGATCCCACATTCGCTGCGAATTCGGCGACGAGATTTTCATCGTTGATATCGCGTTGAAAGGCAACATGACTCATCATCAGGTGATTGTGCACCAGGAACTTGACGGTTTCAGCATCTTCCGGGTCCACCCCCAGCCGCGGGCAGATTTCCTCCGCCAGTCGCCGGCCAACTTCCGAGTGGTCTTCGGGATAGCCCTTGCCCAGGTCGTGAATCAACAAGGCGAGATGCAAAATACTTTTGTCTCGCAATGCCCTGTAAGCCTTGCCCAGCGGTCCCTTTTCGTCCTCGTATTCAGTGGCTCGCTCAACGGCCTGAATCGAATGTTCATCGACCGTGAACTTGTGGTACTCGTTGAATTGCATCAGGCTGCGGGCATGGGCAAAGGGCGGGATGATGCGTTCCAGCACGCGCATTTCTGCCAGACGACGCAGCATGAACCCGAGGTTGCGGGGGTTGCGCAGCAGGGCCAGGAATTGCTGGCCCGTGTCCTGTGAAAACCTGACGTCGCGTGACCGGGTCATCGAATCGCGAATCGTTTCCCATGTTTCATGTTCGATCTCGCGGGAATAAATGACGGACAGTTGCATCAGACGCAGCACGCTGGCCAGGTCCGTCTTCACCTGGTCGATGGCTTCGGGTTGCACACCGATATGAAACGGCGTCATGCAAAACACGTCATCGATGGGACGCGAGATCAGCGAATCAAAGACGTTGGCAAACGAGCGGCGGTGCCGGGAAATATCGACGAAATGATCGCTGAGATAGCGGATCTCGCCGGTGTAATTAAAGTAATCGCGCATCATTTGCTCGACGGGCAGGGAGACTTCCGATCCCTTGTAGTCCCATTTTTTGGCAATGCGTACTTGCTCGTTTTTACCCAGCATGTCGTTGGCCCGGTCGGCGTGAAAATGCAGTTCGTTACGCAGACGCAACAGAAACTCACGGGCCGAGTTCAAATGCACCGCGTCGATCGATGAAAGTGCACCCTTGCGGCACAACTGGTCAAAATCCGTTTCACCAAAACGCACAAAGCCCAACCAGCGCATCAGGTGCACATCACGCAGTCCGCCGCGGGTTTTCTTGACATTGGGCCGCAGCAGATATACCGTCTCGCCAAACTCGACACGCTCGGCCTCGCGGGCCGCCACGATGGAGCGAATCAGATGCGACGCGCGACGCGTACCAATCCGCTTGAGCCGGCTGAGGAAATTCTGGTACAGGTCGCTACTGCCTCCGATGACCCGGGACTCGGTCAGAGAAGAGAAAATGAGCGGATCACCCAGCGCCATCGAACACGCTTCACGCGGCGTGCGTAAACTAAAGCCCAGTTGAAATCCGGTATCGAAGATGGCCTGGGTATAGCGGCGGGCAAACTCCTCGATCACTTCATCCGAATGACCGCGGTACAGCGTCATGAAATCGATGTCGGAGTACGGAGCCATTTCCCGACGCCCGCATCCGCCATGCAGCACCAGCGCGACGCGGGAATGAATCTCTTCGCCTTCTTCCTCCATTTCCTTGCGGATGCTGCGATACAACAGGATCAGAATGTTGTCGACCAGATCGCTCATGCCGTTGACAACGCGACGACCCGCAGCGCCCTCGTCATGCAGCTTGTGCAGCTGCACCCGGCCCTGCCGGTGCCATTTTTTGGCCTTGAGAATGTACTCGCTAAGTCCCGAGCCGGTCGCCATGTTGAGACAGTTCCTGATCGCTGGGGTAGCCAGGCACCTGGTGACCGGCAACGTTGACCTGTACTGCATTGTCACATGCGAGATCAAGATCTCACAACGTCGGATGCCGTTTTCCAGGTAGATCGCCGTGAGGATCTAAACGGCGTCTTCGCCTTTTTCGCCGGTTCGAATGCGAATGGCTTCCTGCAGATCGGTGACGAAGATCTTGCCGTCGCCCATCTGGCCGGTTTGCGCCTTGGCCACAATCGTATCGATGATGGTCTGCAAGGAGGATTCACCACAGACCACCTCGATCTTGACCTTGGGCACAAAGTCGATCGCGTATTCGGTGCCCCGGTACATTTCTGTATGGCCCTTTTGTCGCCCAAAGCCCTTGACTTCGGTGACGGTCATACCGGCTACGCCGATATCGTTCAGCCCGTTCTTGATATCCTCGAGCTTAAAGTGCCGAATGATGGCTTCGATTTTCTTCATACACAACTCCCACCCAAGTTTACTCGTCGTTCGAGCGAAAACAAATCAGTCAATCTCCGGCAACAGGTTTATATGGTAGGGATTGACGCGGCACCACTGCACACGTTTAAGGGGATTTTATCTTCGATAGAGCAAGCCGGGCTGTTCGCCTTTCACGCGACGCTTTTGGCCACCGCCGCTCGATCGCGTGTTTATTGATTACTTTCACTGGCTCGCCATATCGGTTCAGCAGTCTCCTGCTGATGATTTACATATCGGGCCGCGACGAAACACCAGTCGCCCAAACGATTCAGCCACATCAGAAACAGACTTGAATCGACATCGGGATAAGAGTCAGTCAGGCGGACCAGATCGCGTTCGGTGCGGCGGCAAACCGCGCGGGCAACATGCAGCGTGGCCGCGGCCGAATCCCCCCCCGGCAGGATGAAGTTCTTTAGTTCGAGCAGCACAGCGTCCATTTCGTCAATCTCACTTTCCAGCCGGATAACATTAGCCGGCGCAAGTTGTGGCAGCTCGATTCGCGTATCGGCACCGATCGCGGCAACACACGAGCCCAGAGTCAGTAATTCCGACTGGATCGCGCGAATCCGTTCCGCTAATGGATCCGGTGGTCCGGTTGCCGCCGCAAGCCCCAACACGGCGCTGATCTCATCCAGTCCCCCACAAACCGCCACCCGAACGTCAGTTTTGCGAGTCTGCTGGCCGCCCAGTAACTGTGTGTTACCGTCGTCTCCGAATTTGGTGTAAATGCGCACGATGGATAATCACCTGTTTGAACATGCAATCTTGCCGAACGAAATCTCCGGGCCGGCCGACTGGCACGCGCACATCCGGTCCGTCCTCTGGTCAGCAAAAAGTTTTTGGGCCAGGATGAGCCCTAATCTGACGGGATCACAAATGGAGTGCAAGTCGCCTGATGACGGATCAAATCAAAGCTGACATCAAGTCCTGCGGCGTAATTGTCTTTCGCAATCAACCGGATCTGCAGTTTTTGTTGATGCAGCACGCCGATCGCTGGGATTTGCCCAAGGGCCATGTGGATGCAGGCGAGTCGGAATACGAAACGGCATTGCGCGAATTGCACGAGGAAACCGGGATTCGTGACAAGGACCTCGAGCTGGATCCGCACTTTCGTTTCAGTTTGATGTACACCGTCAAGCTAAAACGATTTGGAGGTGAACCGCGTCAAAAGGAGCTCGTTATTTTCCTCGGCAAATTGCAAAAAAAGAAAGCCAAGGTCAAGCTGACCGAGCACATCGGTTACGAGTGGATGGACTGGAACCCCCCTCACCAGATTCAGCCACAAAGCATTGATCCGTTGCTGCACGCCGTCGATACCTACTGGGCCCGCTCCTAGTCCGCATCGTCATCTTTTTTATCCCTGTCAGTGCTCGTGCTCGTGCGCCCGCACGACTCGGACTCATCGGCGGAAATGAGACGTACCACTACTGCTGCTGTTGCTGACCCGAGCCCACCAGCATGTAGCGGCCTTCATCGCAGGCGTACATCCCGCATTTCGTGTTGTACTGCCAGCAGTCCAGACAGTGGGGCGTTTTGCAACGAACGCAAACGACCATCTGTCCCTCGATGTCGCTACTGCAAATGGGACATTGCAACTGTTCGACCGCGGTCATGACAACGTCTTCACGGAACTCGATGCCTTCGCTCAGCGTCAACGTGAATTGGTCGAAAAGTTCCAGACAAAACCGGGCAAAGTCATCCAGGTCCTCGGCCGATTTGATGTAGACGTACTTGCGAATGGTTAACCATCCGCGATCGATCGTGATGCGAATCGGGACGCTGCCCAGATGTGCGCCTAATTGCTGAACCTGCCAGCGGACTCCGCTGCTCAGCAACCGCCGGGCATTTTGCGGCTTGCGTTTGCCCACGAACACATGGAATATTTCGTCAAAGGCTGCATCTTCGGTCGTCATTGGTTCCGAGCTGCGCAGGCCACGAAGTTGTGGACTGTGGCTGACCGGAACAATTTCCATGGTCAGCGGTTTGACCTGCGGCCAGGCAATTCGCATTTCGGTGGTTTTCGTGGATCGATTGCGACCGATACGCCGACAGCGAATGCGGCATTCCGCGTCCTTGTATTTGAACGTGGCCACGGGAGGACGCGTAAGCTTGGCAGAATGGTACCAGCCGCCATAACGCTCGGCCAGTTTTTCAAAGGCCTGCGTCCATTGGCTGCGTCCCTGTACCAGATTCAGAATGATGATCACCAGAATGGCAATCGTCAGCAGCGGGATGACAATTTCCAACACGATACCCCGCTATTCGATGATATGGATGGAAGAGGCGCCCGCTTCCGGACCCGACCCGTCGATCAGCAAACGTTCGGTTGGCGGCAACTCACGGGGTGGTTCGCCGCGTCGCCGGTAACGCACGATGTTTGTGTTGCCCGTTGTGTCCTTGACCAGCGGGCGAGAATCCACTGGCAATGTGGCCGCGGTCTGGATCGCGTACCACTGCCCTGCCCCGATGTTCAACGGGTGTTCCAGATCGACAATAGCGCCACGCAATGCATCCCAAATACGTTCAAGCACGACATCGAGACTGACCTGCGGATGCCATTCGATACCCAGCTCCCGCAGATCGACGATCCCG
Source organism: Pirellulaceae bacterium (assembly GCA_051010855.1). Taxonomy (GTDB): domain Bacteria; phylum Planctomycetota; class Planctomycetia; order Pirellulales; family Pirellulaceae; genus CAJQPP01. The sequence goes on from JBPCVB010000785.1 coordinate 7,776, forward strand.
TCAGCCGGAATATTGGGATGAAACACACGCGTCGTGACGCTGCATTGGGGAGGTTGCTCGGGGTAGCCGGGCGGTAATTCAATCTCCAGATCGACGTTTTCGGCGAAGGCAACGCGACTTGCTGCCGGGCCGCCACTTTCGATACAACGACCTGCGATGTGAACCGTAAAGCATCGTAATGACTCGCCGTCGTCTTGCAGCGGAGTGATCGACCAGAATCCGGTCTGGCTGGCCAGATCCTGTAACTCATTCCAATCGTATTCAGCCCGACTTGCCGATTCGTTCATATTGCTAACCCGCTTTTTATTCGCCGGGGCCATCGCCAAAGGTCATTTCGGGGCCGCCTGGTTCTTGCTGGATCGGTGGCTCGTCACGGTCGGAGTCGAAGTCGTCATAATCACGGAAGCGGCTGGCGATAAATCCCCCGCCGAACAATCCCAAAACGGCGGTCAGTACAGCCAGACTGATCGCGTACAGCCAGGGCATGCCGCCAAACGCTGTGCCGGCTTTGATGTCTTTATTCAGTTCCTGTTCACCGGAGAGATCATTTTGCAGAACGGTTATCTCAGATTGTCGTTCAGCCAGAGTCTCGTCCAGCTGTTTCAGCTTGAGGCGGTCATCCCTTTGGTCGCGCAGCAAGTCGGCCCGTTGTTGTTGCAAATCGGTAATCATCGCGGTCTTGGCCTGATCGCTGGTGCTAAGTTGCACGTTTTGCCGAGCAAGGTTCTCGACGCGGTGGACGATGCCGGGGGCTTCGCCTTCCGGCCGTTCTGCGGCCCACTCGCCGATGATTTCGCGATACACCTGGTTGCGTGAGTCCTGGGCAAAGGTGTTGGCGGGCGCCGGCGGACTGAGCAATTTCCAGGCAATCAGCCCCATCACCGCCAGCTGGATGGTCAACATGCCCATCACGGCGATCAACATGACCGGTGATTTCTGGTCGTGGATATTCACAACAGGTTGCATGACCATTTCTCCATCAAAACTATTTTCATAACGTGGATCAAAGAATGCCGGATTGGGTGTGGCGAGTGCCTGGGCGAACTTCAGCAACTCCGCACGCCGAAACCGGTTGGTAAACAGGTAAAACCCGCTTACCTGTTTCTTGTTTAGCTGCCCCTCGACCTCGTCCCAGAAAAACCAGCCGCGATCGCCCCGACAAGGATCAATCACGAGGGCCACGTCGAGAGAGTCATTAAAAAAATTGTCACAGATGAACATGTCCATCCCCGACAGGAACACCCCCCAGTCAGGATGGGTGTGATACCATCCGACCAGATGCAGATCCTCGGGAAATTGTTCGCGATCACGTGTGATCTGGGCCCATGTTTCATGCGTAAACTTGAAACTGCCGCGGGTGGCTTCGTAGTGCTCGGCACGCAAGGCTTCGCGAACCACCACAAACGACTGTCCCTGTTCATCGACGAATTTGCCACCCAGCATGACGCCTCCCAGTTCTACCTGGGTGTTGGTTCGGCCGTGGCCTTCCATATCTCTCATAACATCCAGATCGACAAAGATCGGCAGATCCGACTTGTCGATCTCGCCACATCCGACAACGGCGAACTGACGGTCGTGATCGGGGCGCAAGTGCGATTCCGGTTCACGGTATTCGACTTGTCCGAATTCGATTCCGGATTCCATAGCCGTCACATCACCCTTGCGGAGCAAGTTGCACAAACAGGGGGTCACCCGCAGTATTCAGTTGCAGAATCTCCCGGTCCGGTACGCCCATCCGGGCCAAAGGCTGCGTTGCCAGTTCGTGATCGATGTCGACAACGTGCAGCATTGAGGGAGCCATCGGTTCCTGGCATTCCGAACACACCGCCTCATTCATGCTGACTTCGGGGCGCGTGCGCATTACATCGTGACTGGTTTGACAACGCCCGCAATCCAGCGAAATCACCAGATCACGATCCAGCGACAGGGATTGCACGGGTTCAGACTCATCGGCCTGCAAACTTTCGACTACCTCCGACAGGCAGTTTTGGCAACTCATTTCCGATTCAATGATCGGCTCGTATGTTTCGTGACTGAGGCAGTCGTCGCGATGCTGGAACTCCGATTTGTAGAACTGATTGGCCGCGCCGTTGAACACCATGGCGGATCCATGGTCCGTGGGGATGCCGTGAAGGAGCTTGAGAGCCTCTTGCACCTGTAACCCGCCAATAATGGAAGCGATGGTGGGCGCTGTCGGAACCTTGCCCTGCAACAGATCCTCGCGTTTGAGCAGCGGACAACTGTAACGCAACTGGATTAGCTGGTAATCCATTTCCGTCATCCCGCATTCGTAACAGGCACCATCGGGCGGCATAAAAACCTTGGCGACCCCATTTACCTCCTGAATCCCGCCATCGATCCACGG
>JBPCVB010000786.1:0-2794 GCA_051010855.1 Pirellulaceae bacterium
TGAATGGACCGACGTTCAAGTCCGCGAATTGCAGGATCATTTTGTCGAGCTTGTCTACGCCGGGTCACGCGAAGTTTTTGATCCGTTACACGCCCAAAAGAAAGTCGTGACCGATCAGCGAGACAAACTCAAGGACGCGATTCCCTCGACTCTGATTTACCGCGAAGCCAAAGACCCTGTGCAGGCTTTTGTACTCGATCGCGGACTGTACGATCAACCAGGCGAACCTGTGGACCGCGGCGTCCCTTCATCACTTCCGCCGTTGCCAGACGACCTGGCGAACGACCGTCTTGCTCTGGCCCGCTGGTTGTTCTCGGGCCAGCACCCGCTTGCTGCACGGGTTGCTGTTAACCGGTTTTGGCAACAGGTCTTTGGAACTGGCATCGTCACCACGACGGAGGATTTTGGCGCGCAGGGCACATTCCCCAGCCATCCCGATCTGCTGGATTACCTTGCCGTGGAATTTGTGGAACGCAACTGGGATGTGAAGTGGCTGATGAAGCAAATGGTTATGTCTGCCACTTACCGGCAACAATCCAGCACTTCGCCGGAGTTGTTGCAGTCCGATCCCGTAAACAGCTACCTTACGCGCGGTCGTCGCTACCGTCTGGATGCGGAAGTGCTCCGCGATCAGGCACTGGCCGTCAGTGGCTTGCTGGTTCCGACCATCGGTGGCCCCAGCGTCAAACCGCCCCAACCCGACGGCCTGTGGTTTGCCGTTGGCTACTCGGGGTCCAATACGGTGCGATTTGAAAAAGACGCAGGGCATGACAAGGTTCATCGTCGCAGCATGTACACGTTTTGGAAACGTACGGCGCCGCCGCCGCAAATGAGTTTGCTGGACGCCCCCTCTCGAGAAGTTTGCCAGGTCCGCCGGGAACGAACCAACACACCCCTGCAAGCCTTGATGTTGATGAACGATCCGCAATACGTGGAAGCGGCCCGTTATTTCGCGCAGCGTGCCATTGACGAGTCCGACGACGACACGGAAACACGCATCCAGTGGCTGTTTGCTCAAGCCCTGGCTCGCAAGGCAACCGCCAAGGAACTGGAAATATTTGACGGCTCAGTTCAGGAATGGACAACGGCGTTTACGGCCGAACCGGAAGCGGCCAAAAAACTGATCGCCATCGGGGAGACTCCGGCCACGGACGAATACGACGCCGCGGACCTGGCCACATGGACGATGGCCGCCAACTTGTTGATGAATATGGACGAGTTCGTGACCAAAAACTGACGCAACATGAAACCAACACCCTTCGACCGCTACGTGGAGCTGGAAACCCGCCGTCAATTCTTCGCGCGAGGTGCCATGGGTCTGGGAACCGCCGCCCTCGCCAGTATGTTGCCGGCCGGAGCAATCGCGGCCGGTAATAAAACCGACGACAAGGGACTGCCGGGGTTACCACATTTCGCCCCTAAAGCCAAACGCGCGATTTATCTGTTCATGTCCGGTGCCCCGTCGCAACTGGACATGTTCGACTACAAACCCGGCATGGCGGAATGGTACGACAAGGAATTGCCTGATTCGATTCGCGACGGCCAGCGACTAACGACCATGACCTCCGGGCAGGATCGGTTCCCGATTGCCCCGACCATCTACCAGTTCACCAAACATGACAACGGCAACGACGGTGCCTGGGTAAGCGAATTGTTGCCCCACCACAAGGAGATTGTTGGCGACATCGCAATTGTAAAAAGTCTTTGGACCGAAGCCATTAATCACGATCCCGCTATTACGTACATCTGCACAGGCGACCAGCTACCGGGAAAGGCCAGCCTGGGAGCCTGGTTGAGCTATGGTCTGGGCAGCGAAAACGAGAATCTGCCGGCCTTCGTAGTACTGAATTCAACGTGGACCGGTAGGCAGGAAGCCCAGGCATTGTTCAATCGATTGTGGGGCAACGGCTTTTTGCCTTCGCAGCACCAGGGTGTGTCGCTGCGCACCGGCCCCGATCCAGTGTTGTTTCTGCGCAATCCTGATGGCGTCAGCTCCAGCATGCGACGACAAATGCTCGACTCGCTTAGTCAGCTGAACCAAAACACTTTCGAGTCTTTCGGCGATCCGGAGATTCACACCCGAATCGCGCAGTACGAAATGGCATTTCGCATGCAGACCAGTGTGCCCGACCTCGTCGATATGTCAGGTGAGACGGAGAAGACGCTGGAAATGTACGGCTCTGACGTGCACAAACCGGGAACGTTTGCGTATAACTGCCTGCTGGCCCGTCGATTGAGCGAACGTGGCGTGCGGTTCGTGCAGATCTTCCATCGCGGCTGGGACCAGCACGGCAATCTGCCAACGGACCTGCCTAACAATTGCCGCGATCTGGACCAGGCAGCTGTAGCCTTGATCAAGGACCTGAAGCAGCGCGGATTGCTTGATGAGACGCTCGTGATCTGGGGCGGTGAGTTCGGCCGCACAATCTACTGCCAGGGCAAACTAACCAAAGAAACCTATGGCCGCGACCACCATCCGCGCTGCTTTACCATGTGGCTGGCAGGGGCCGGTATCAAGCCGGGTATCGTATACGGAGACACCGATGAGTTTGGCTATAACATTACCGAGAACCCGGTGCACATCCACGAATTGAACGCAACGATCTTGAATCAGTTGGGTATCGACGCAGAGCGTTTTGTATTCCCTCATCAAGGCCTGGACCAGCGTCTCATCGGCGTCCAGCCCGCAAAACCGGTTCCCGACATCTTGCTTTAGGCTCCGTTGTTGTTCTGCCTCCCCGGACACCGGGATGTACGTACCTCCCCGGCCCGGTCGCATCAACTGTCCGGTTCC
>JBPCVB010000787.1:0-2913 GCA_051010855.1 Pirellulaceae bacterium
CTTCTCCCTCCCAACAAGGAATTCCGAACTGATGAAATTGGTCTCCCTCCAGCCGATTCACTCCAGACAAAACGCCACAAAAGCATCACCTGGTTTTGTGCCTGGTTTGCCTGCACCTCCCGCCGCAATCACCACGTACTGCTTGCCATCGACTGCATAGGTACTGGGCGTCGCGTAACCACCGGCCGGCAATTTGTGTTCCCACAATATTTCGCCGCTGGCTGCGTCAAAGGCGCGAAATTTTTCGTCTTTCGTTCCACCGATAAACACAAGATCACCGGCGGTCACGATTGAGCCGCCAAAGTTCACCGTTCCGGTTTGCGGAACGCCACGCGCGGTCAGTTCGGCATGTTCACCCAAAGGAACTTGCCAGACAAATTCGCCGCGATTCAGATCGATGGCTGTCAGCACACCCCAGGGCGGCTCGATGGCCGGGTAGCCTTCCTCATCCAGAAACTGGGTGTATCCCTTGTGACGAAACATGTACGGACTGTCGTCCGCGGCGAACTCCAGCGTCAAAATGTTGGGCACATTGTTGCTGTTGACGTACAGGAACCCGGATCGCGGATCAAACGATGCACCTGACCAGGTCGCACCTCCGTGAAATCCGGGAAGAACGACGCTGCCTTCCAGACTGGGTGGTTCATAACGGCGATGTCGGAGCTCGGCCAGTTTTTCCAGCACGAACTGACGAGCATGCGGTGAAATATTCGTCGCGTTGGTCTCATCCAGCGATTGCTGCGCGAATGGCGGTGGTTTGACCGGTACCGGCTGTGTCGACCAGGCTTCTTCGCCCGGCGTATCCGATGGCGTCGCGTCGACTTCGGTTACCTCGAACAGGGGCTGACCCGTTTCACGATCAAACAGAAACACAAATCCTGTTTTCGTGACCTGGGCAACGGCGTCGATTGATCGTCCATCATGATTGACCGTGACGAGGTTGGGATAAATCGGCAGGTCATGATCCCATAAGTCATGGTGGACGGTCTGGTAATGCCAGACTCGTTCGCCGGTCGCCGCATTCAGCGCGATCGTGCAATTGGCAAACAGATTCTGGCCGATTCGGTCGCCGCCATAGAAATCGAATGCCGCGCTGCCCAGACCACAGAACACCAGGCCGCGCTCGGTATCCACACTCACTCCACCCCACGCGTTCGCGCCGCCACGCTGTTGCCATGATCCCTCGGCCCACGTGTCGTTTCCGAACTCTCCCTCACGCGGCACCGTATGAAATCGCCAAATCTGTTTGCCGGTGCGCACATCAAACGCCCGCACGTCACCCGGCGCCGCAGGGCCGGGACCCTCACCGTTGGAGAAACCCAGAATCACCGCGTCACGCCAAATGGCTGGCGCAGAGGTTGGGCCGTAGGGCATTCTGGACAAGTCACGTTCGATATCTTCGCGCAGATCTTTGGTGCCGTCGGTGCCAAAATCAGGATCCAGCAAACCAGTGCGGGCATCGATTGAAAACAGACGGCCATCGGCGATGCCGTGCAGGATCCGCCGCTCGCCTTCTGGCTGACCGTCGGACCAGTACGTGCACCCGCGATTAACGCCGCCACTGGCCAGTAGTTTCCGTTCACGACCATCGGCAAAAGGATCGAACGACCACAGTTCCGCGCCGGTGGCCGCGTCCAGCGCTACACATCGCAGATGGTTGGTCGTGATATACATCACGCCGTCGATAATCAGCGGCGTACACTCATTCGTCCTGTCGCCTTCGCCGGTACGATAAGTCCAAGCCGGTTTTAGCTGCGCGACATTGGTCCGATTGATCTGGTCCAGTGTGGAGTAACGCATGCAGCCGGGATCGTTACCAATGCCCGGCCAGTCGTTTTGATCGCTGGCGTTTGCAAATATCAGCGTGGAAAAGATTACGCCAGGAATCCATGCAAAGAGATCAAAAATCATGAGTCGAGCTCTGGGTTGAACCGCACCTTCCTGGCTGCAGAGATTAAGAATTCGCCAGCATAGCATTCGACAACGCAATTTGCGGCTCGCAACAGACCAGGGGTCTGCAATCCAACGCCCAGCCTGTAATCCCGGAAAAAATCTCCGGTTTTTGTGTCCGATCACGTCAGGAATTGGCATCCAGTGAACGGGGTCGAACCGGCCAGCGATCCGACGCGTGTCCCACAACTTTACGTCTGGGCAGGAATTGAATGAAGACACGACTCTTGATACTTACCGCATCGATCACGATGGCTGCTTCCCTTCAGAGCAGTGCGGACATCATTAGTGGGCCGGTTTTTAATCCGGGAACCGGTCATTTCTATTATTTGCTAAGCCAAAACACGTGGACCAACTCGGAGATAGAAGCCGTAACATTGGGTGGTCATCTGGTAACGCTAAACGATCAGGCAGAGAACGATTGGGTTTTCGATACATTTGCCAATTTTGGGGGCCAGAGCCGGGCTTTGTGGACCGGGTACAACGATCAGCAGTCGGAAGGCACGTTTGTGTGGTCAAGCGGTGAAACACCGGCCTTCATCAACTGGTCGGGTGGACAACCGGATAATGGATCCCCCGGACCCGATCCACCTGGAGAGGACTTTGTCCACTTACTCTGGCCGGGACATCCCAGCAACGGCGCGTGGAATGACTTTCAGGACCTGCCATTTGTGAATGACTTTCCGCTCCACGGAGTCGTGGAAGTCCCGGAGACGGGAACCGCCATTCTTTTGATGGCAATGGCTCTGACACTTACCGGTTATCGCCGCAAAAGAATGCGGCACAATTAACCTGATCGTTGCCGCGTAACAGGCTCACACATCCTGGTTCTGGTTGTTGTCCTTTTAACACGCAAGGACAACAACCATAGTCGGAAGTCTGGCAACTTCCGCTACAGAGCGGTTGTTACTTCTTCAGCTCTTCCTTCGCCCGCTCCCATGCCGGATCGCCCGTACCGTGCTG
>JBPCVB010000788.1:0-10629 GCA_051010855.1 Pirellulaceae bacterium
ATTGGGCGACCTGGGAGTGGACATGGTGCTGTATCCACTTTCTGCGTTTCGCGCCATGAATCTGGCAGCCGAACATGTTTACAATACAATCCGCCAGTCAGGCACCCAGCAGTCGCTACTGGACAAAATGCAAACAAGGCATCGTCTGTACGAGGTGCTGGACTATCATCATTACGAACAACAAATTGATGAACTTTTGAAGAAGGCCCGAACATGACCACATCCACCGACACACCGAAAAAGAAGAAGACTGGCGGGCTGGCAGGAGTGGTCGCTGGCAAGACTGCCATTGCCACGGTTGGCAAGGAAGGCAAGGGTCTGAATTATCGCGGTTACTCGATCTATGACCTCGCCGACAATGCCGGGTTCGAGGAGGTTGCATTCCTGCTGCTGCACGGTCACCTGCCGACCCAAAAGGAACTGGATGATTTCATCAACCGGCTCTGCTCAATGCGTGACCTGCCGGCTGGATTGTGCGACACGCTGAAGGCCATTCCCGCCGACACCCATCCCATGGATGTGATGCGTACGGGCTGTTCGATGCTTGGCTGTTTGGAACCCGAAGGCTCACCCGAGCGACAAATGCAAGTCGCCGAACGCATGCTGGCCTGCTTTCCATCGGTCCTGACCTACTGGTTTCGCTACTCGCAAACTGGAGAAGAGATCGACTTCCAGTCAAACGAAAAAACGATTGCCGGGTACTTTTTGGAAAAACTGACCGGCCAGACACCCAGTGAAACTCACCGCCACGCCATGGACGTCTCGCTAATTTTGTACGCGGAACACGAGTTCAACGCATCAACCTTTGCTGCTCGCGTGTGCACAGCAACCATGTCGGACATCTATTCGGCAATCACTGCAGCGATTGGAACGCTTCGCGGACCACTGCACGGTGGAGCCAACGAAGCGGCGATGGGGTTGATCGAAAAGTTTCAGACGGTCGATGAGGCGGAGGCGGGCATCTTGGAAATGCTGGCCACCAAACAGCTAATCATGGGCTTTGGGCACCGCGTGTATACCATTTCCGACCCGCGAAACGAGATCATTCGGGGGTTCGCGGAAAAGCTCTGCGAGTCGGTTGACGACACGGTTCTGTTTCCCGTTTCGGTTCGTATTGCCGATGTGATGTGGCGTGAAAAGAAGCTGTTTCCAAACCTCGATTTCTTTAGCGCCTCGGCGTATCACTTCATGGGCATTCCCACCGCCTTGTTTACGCCAATCTTCGTATTGTCGCGGATCACCGGCTGGTGTGCTCACATTTTCGAGCAACGATCAGACAACAAGTTGATCCGGCCGGGGGCTGAATACATTGGCCCCGATTCAGTGGAATTCGTCCCGATTGACCAGCGTTAACACGCTTTGCCTTACGCTTCGCCTATGCCTCGGCCAGTGCCGCCTCGGCGTTTACTTCAGCGCACAGAATCTGCCAGTTCAATACGGCACCGGTTCGCTGAATTAGCATGGACTGCAAACCATTACGGGATTTGCCCACGTCTGGAAACAGGGTTGCCGAGGTCGGATGCAGTTCCTGCCAGGCGGTGTTGCCGGCTACCTGGGCGAGTCGTTGATGCAGGAATTCGGTCTCACCGACATACAGCGGCTGATTTCCCGACCACAGGATGTACACGCCGGAGTTGTCCAGTTCCGTGGGCTTGCAGCGGGCCAGGGGCGTGCGACGTGGCAACTTGTCGTCAAACCATTCCGCAAAATGACTGGCCAACGAACGTGAATGGCTGGCTCGTTTGCGAATCGACAAGGCGGCCCAGCGATAGTCTTCTGGCTTGAAGCCCGGAGCGAACTCGGCGGCAATCCGATCCAACTCGGACGCATAATCCGGGCAGCACAGGACTTCGTCCAGCGTCAAGTCGTAATCGACCGAGAGCAGACGCATGGCGATTTCGCTGGCAAAGCTGAATTCGTCCATCGAACGAAACGTGTGGCGTTTGCGTTCGCGTGTGGCCACGGGGAGCTTGCCGGATTTGCGTAGCCGCAAAATGGTCTGGTTCCACAACGTGGGATGGCCGGGCAAACCGGATTTCTTGCATGCCCGAATAAACGAGTCGTTCAGTTCTGGCTCGCACAAGACATGATCGGCCGAGTTCCCGTCAGATGCGGAAGCAAAGGCCGACACGACGCCCGCGTCAAATTTTGCCTGCTCATCCGACTCGTTAGTCTTGCGTTGCTTGCCCCGTGAGGTCGATGGTGCGCTGGTTAAAGGGTCCTCTGGGCCGTCAAGTTCGTCGCCGATGTTGATGTCCGTCAGTCGTTTGTTTACGTAGCTGACATATTCCCTGGACAACTCGAATCCGACGAACTGTCTCGCAAGCTTTTTGGCAACGGCGAGCGTTGTGCCGCTGCCGGAAAACGGATCGAGCACAATATCCTGCGGGTTGCTGCACGTCCGGATAATGCGACCCAGCAGTTGTTCGGGCATTTGGCAGCCATGGAATCCCTGGCGTTCCTTAAACGTGCCAGCGACGCGGGCAAAGTACCACGTATCGTGATCTGCAGAGAAGCTGCGTGGTGCATCCTGGGGTCGGTATATCCAGGTGTTGTCGGGCAGGCGGCCTTTGGGGTTTGCTCGTGCGTCCGCATAGACGAGCTGCCGCGCCGAAGGGACGCGCACCTGCGGATTGTTGGCGTTGAACGTAAAGTCGTCGGGATCCTTGACGAAATGAAACAGGTGCGTATGCGATCGGCTGAATCCACGCTTGCAGTTGACGCCAAACGTGTAGTACCAGATGACCCAGCTGCGGGCATGGAAGCCAAGCTCCTGAGCCGCGATTTTCAGTTCGGCAGCGTATTCGTCGCCAATCGCCAGCCAGAAAGTGCCGCTGGACTTAAGGCAATCGAATACGCCTTGCATCCATTTGCGGCACCAGTCGATATATTCGCCGCAGTGCCTGCTGTCATCGTAGACATCGTAGTCGTAGCCGATGTTGAACGGCGGATCGGCAAACACCAGATCAATGCTGCCCTCGTCCAGTTCTCCCAATCGGTTGACGCAGTCGCCCTGGTATAGCTTGTTCGGTTTCAATCCCACAACTCACCCGATGTTCATTCATCCTGTCCGTGATGATCACGCATTGTCGCGAATCGTGGGCAGGAATAGAAGTGTGTGCCGGCCTATTTCGCGACACGAAAGCCCGAGAATTGCCACCGCGCATCGGGTGGAAAGAAGTTTCGATATGTCGGGCGGATATGATCGGCGCTTGACGCCACGCTGCCGCCCCGCAGCACGTACTGGTTGCACATGAATTTGCCGTTGTATTCGCCCAAGGCTCCGTGGGGTGGCGCATAGCCCGGATAGGCGGCGTAACTGCTGCTGGTCCATTCCCACACTCCGCCGAACATCTGCACGGGTGCTGTGGTCGCGGAATCGCCACCCGTCGGATGAATTGCATGTCCGTCGCGAAGCAACCGGTCGGCAAATTGATCACGTGAAGAGCTGGCGGCAGCCACTTCCCATTCGAATTCCGATGGCAAGCGGGTTCCGGCCCACCGCGCCCAGGCATCCGCTTCAAAATAGCTGACGTGACAAACGGGCCAGTCCCGCTGGACCGGTTGCAACCCCGCCAGCGTAAACTGCATCCACTGTCCATCGTGTTGCATCCAGTACAACGGTGCGGTCCAAACTTGTTCCTGAACCGTGTCCCAGCCTGCGGCCAGCCAGTGATCGGGCCGTTGATAGCCGCCATCTTCAATGAAGTCGATGAATTGTCCACACGTGACCGGGTGGCCAGCCAGAGAGAAATCATGAATCAGCACCTGGTGCAGGGGAGATTCGTTGTCGTAGGCAAATCCCGTACCGGCATAGCCAACCTCATAGATACCGCCAGTAAATTCCAGCCATCTGTCAATTGGCCGTTGCGAGGGGGCCATGGCTGCTGATTGATGATAAGCCGGCAGCAAGGGATTGCATGACAGAGCGTGCTTGATATCAGTGAGAATCAGTTCCTGATGTTGTTGTTCATGATTTAGCCCGATTTGAATCGCGTGTTCGACATCTTTCCGGACACCGCAGTTGTCAAGCATCTCCAGCATGTGCTGGTCGACATACTCCCGGTACTGTCGGGTACGCTGCAGGCCCGGTCGTGAAATTAACCCCCGTTGCGATCGGGGAAATTGAGCACCGACCCTGTTGTAATAGGAATTAAACAAGTACTGGAACTGTTCATCAAATACTTCGTATCCCGGGAGAGAATCAAGTACGAACGTTTCAAAAAACCATGCCGTATGTGCCAGATGCCACCGTACGGGGCTGGCGTCGGGCATGGACTGAATCATGCAGTCTTCCGCCGACAAGGGGTCGGCCAGACGGGTGGTTAAGTCCCTGATCCGCTGGTATTGGTTGGCGAGTGAGGTTCGGTCAGTTTGTGAGACGGTCCGCGCACGCATAATAAGTTACTGCTAAGGAATCAGGATTGAACTTCGACGCCCTTCCAGAACGCCACATGATTTTGGAGTTGGGAGGCTTCCGGTTTGGGTGCCGCATAATACCACGCGGCGCCGGCGTTCACCTTACCGTCCACAACTACGTCGTAGTAGTTGGCTGTGCCTTTCCAGCCGCACACGGATGTCGTTTCGCTGGGCTGGAAATGTTCGTCAACCAGCGAATCAGCCGGAAAATAGTGATTACCGTCGACGACGACGGTCTGGTCGCTGTTCGCGATCACGGTGTTGTTCCAGATTGCCCTCGGCATTGTGTCTCCAGATTTAAGTCTCGAATTTAAGTCTTGGGAAAAGGCAATTTGCGGAGTTAGCAGTTTTGCGCTCCGGGTTGATTCATCACGCGGCGGCCTGGATTCGCAGCCCCGGTGGCACGTACCAGCGTTCAGCAATCTCGAACAGGAATTGCACCGCGATCGCCAATAGGGCGGCGGGGATCGCACCTTCCAGGATTGTACCCATGTCCGCTCGCCTTATACCCGTCAGGATTGGCTGGCCATAACCACCGGCCCCAATTAGCGCACCCAAGGTAGCGAATCCAACGTTGATGACTGCCGATGTCTTGATGCCCGACATTATACTGCGAGAGGCCAACGGCAATTCGATGTTCCAAAGTTTATATGACGGGGAAAGTCCCAGGGCGTCCGCGGTCTCCGTGTACTGCGGTTCAATTCCTGCCAGGCCGGTGTACGTGGACAGGACAATTGGCAGCAAGGCATACAAAAACAAGGCAAGGACTGCCGTGACCGATCCGACACCCAGCGAGGGCAAATTCAAGGCGGTTACCAGCGGCATTACCAGCACCAGCAGTGCCAGAGCGGGAATCGTCTGAATGATCCCGACAGTGGCCAGAATTGCCTTTCCGAATAGTCGCCGGCGAAATGACAGAACGCCCAGCGGAATCCCCAGCAGAATCGCCGGGATCAGCGACTTGCGAACCAGATCCAGATGTTCGAGCGTGCGTTTGGTGATACGCGTGGCAAGGATGCCAGATGACTTTTCTTCGGCCAATTCGATCCCCGGTAACCCACCAACGAATTCCCGTGCGACCTCGTATTCCGGGAGGGGAACCATCTCGGACTTGTTATTCATGTCGATCATGGTCGTTTCGTCGATCCCGGATTCCAGCTTGAGAAAGTTTTCAACGACTTGCGGGTAGCGTTCAGCGAGGTCCCGGCGATACAGGACGACACAGTCGTAGCGTGGGAAAAACTGGCGGTCATCCTCAAGTATTGCGAGGTTAAGCGTTTTGATTTTGGCATCGGTCGAATAGGCATCAATTACGTCAATTGTGCCGGATTCCAGTTGACGGTAGGCGATGTCGTGGTCCAGACCCTTTACGTCGTCATGCGTCAGCCCGTAAGCCGCACTGAACGCCGGCCAGCCATCGCCGCGTTCCATAAACTCGCTGGTCAGTCCGAGACGCAGGTCGGGATACCGATTGAGGTCCGAGACTCGGGTAATCTCCAATTCCGCCGCACGCTCCTGCAGCATGCCAATGGCGTAGGTGTTATTGAAACCAAGTGGTTGGGTGATGGCGATGCCAAGGTCATCGAGGGCGGTTTGCAGCTCCGGGTAATTGGTCAGTTGCTGATCCGCCAGGACCTCCTGCATCAACGTGCCGGTATAGTCGGGGTAGGCATCGATGTTGCCATTTACCAGTGCATTGAATACCAGTCGCGTGCCGCCCAGCTCCTGATAGTGCACAGTACGCACACCCGCTGCACGCGACAGTTCTGCCAACATTTCACCCAGAATTACCGACTCGGTGAACTTCTTGGAACCAACTTTCACTTCGTTTTGCCGGCACGACATCGGGGCAAAGCCGAGAACCAGCAGGATTGTAATGGTGATCGTTGCCTTGATCATGAGGCACCGCCTTGCGATCCAGCGTCTTCAAAATGCGGTTTTTGCGCATTAACGAATTCGGTTACGAATTCGGACGCGGGGCGATCTCGCAAATCGGCAGCCGATCCTTGCTGGACAATTCGGCCATCATTTAGCAGCACGAGCCGGTCACCCAGATAAGCGGCTTCGTTGAGATCATGAGTCACCAGCACGACGGTTTTTTTTAGCTGGCGAAAGATCTGTTTCAACTGGGTCTGCAATTGGTCGCGGATCATTGGATCCAGAGCGCCCAATGGTTCGTCCAACAGCAGCAGGTCTGGTTCCAGCAACAACGCCCGCATCAGGCCGACACGCTGCCGCTGGCCTCCGGAAAGCTGGACCGGAAAACGCGCGAGTCCATCTTCGGGGAAATCGGTTAGTCCAGTAAGCCGGCGAGTCGCTTCGCCGATTTTCTCTGACGGCCAGCTAAGAAATCGGGCGGGCAATGCGATGTTTTCGGCAGCCGTCAAATGCGGGAACAGGCCGCCGGTTTGAATTACGTAACCGAAACGTTGACATGTCGGCTCCGTAAATTCTGCAGCCGGTTTGCCGTCAATTCGGACCTGGCCGGAATCGGGCGACACCAATCCGATCAGCATCTTCAGAATGGTGGTTTTGCCGCAACCGCTGGGTCCGATCAGCACGTTGGTTTTGCCGGGCTGAAACGCCAAATCGACGTCGCGAACCACCTCCCGGCCATCGTATCGTTTTGTTACCTGAACCAGTTCGAGCATGGATTGCCCGCACAAACCACGTGAAAAAAATCGAAGCGCCTATTCGTCAAGATTTTGGACCACCAGATGTAAAACGGCAAACATTTTGCGTTCGTCGGTCCAGTACTTATGCAAACTGAACCCGGCGGTTTGCGCAAGTTCCGTAAAACCATCGATGGTGTACTTGTGCGAATACTCGGTAAAGATGCGTTCGCCGTCCGCGAACTGGAAAAATCGATCGCCAATTTTTACGGTTTGCTCGCATTGGCTGACGACAAACAGCTCAACGCGGCCGGTCGTCTGACTGTATTCAGCCAGGTGCGCGAACTGGTCAATATCAAAGTTGGCCCCCAGCTCGCGATTGACGCGGTGCAGGATGTTCAGATTAAACTCGGCCGTCACACCCTTGGCGTCGTTGTACGCAGCGTGAATCACAGCGGGATCCTTTTGCAAGTCAATTCCGATCAACATCCCGCCGTCCATTCCCAGGAACTCCGCGATGCGAGACATCATGTTGGCCGCTTCCGTCGGCGCAAAATTGCCGATTGTTGAGCCGGGAAAATAGATGGCCGCATGCGACGGCTCGATCGTTGTTTGGGGCAAATCGAATGCCTCGGTAAAATCGGCGACCACAGGAAGCACTTCGAGGCCGGGGAACTGATTTCGCAAATTTTCGGCGGTCTTCAGCAAATGCGTTTCGGATATATCCACAGGGACATAGGCTGCCGGATCGATCAGGTGTTCGAGCAGAATTCGGGTTTTGATACTGCTGCCGCTGCCGAATTCGATCAACATCACCCGCTCACCCAGTTGCAATGCCATTTCATGCACATCCTGTTGCATAATGGCCAGTTCGGTCCGTGTCACGTAGTACTCGTCCAGTTCGCAGATTTCGTCAAACAGTCGCGATCCGCGCTCGTCGTAGAGATACTTGCACGGCAACATTTTCTCAGTCTTGCCAAGTCCCTCAATCACGTCGTCGAAAAAAGTTGCGGTTTTGATAACAAGCTCCGTGGAAAAAATGATGAGTGGATAGGCGGGTAATAGTCACTGGATGACTGGCGTTTCCGGCATCTTACCGGAAATCAGGGAGCCACGGTGCGTGTTTGGTCGATCGAGCAACGAAAAACCTTGTAAGGCATCGGACGAAACGCCTGTCTTAACGGCAGGCTGATCATTGATTTGAAGGAAAACGTCCACAAAACGAATCATGCAACGCAAATCCGTTATCAAACTCGTTGTTCTGATCTCGTTAATCGCTGTATTGATGCTGGCGTTTTTTCAGTTTCGTGATGTTTTGTCACTGGAAAAACTGGCGGAGCAGGAAGAACGGCTGCGTCAACTCAAACAGTCCAGCCCGCTACTGGTATTTGGTGCCGCCTTCGTGCTGTATGTCGCCGTAACCGGGCTTTCATTGCCGGGCGCAACGGGTTTGTCGCTGGTGTACGGCTGGTTTTTTGGCTGGATCCCAGGCGTGATTCTGGTTTCGTTTGCCTCGACATCCGGTGCCACGGTCGCGTTTTTGCTCAGCCGCTACCTGTTTCGCGATGCGATTGAACAGAAGTTCGGTGAACGTCTCGCTGCCTTTGATCGCAACCTGGAACAGGATGGAGCTTTCTATCTATTTACGTTGCGTCTGATTCCCGCGGTGCCGTTCTTTGTGATCAACGTGGTTATGGGACTGACCAAAATGAAGACATGGACGTACTGGTGGGTCAGTCAGGTCGGCATGCTGCCCGGAACCCTGGTTTATCTGTATGCCGGCTCGTCGGTGCCCAGCTTGCGGGAGTTGGCGGAAACGGGAGTCGGTGGCGTGTTGACGACCAACACGATCATCGCCTTTGTGATCCTCGGGCTGTTTCCGATCACGATCAAGAAAATCATGGACCGTTTCAGGCGGCGTGATCCATCCGATGAAAATGACGATTCGGAAACAAACGTTTAGGTCTGCTAAATCCACTTGATCCAGGCAAAGGGACGACGATGAATTTGGCTCCGCTTCAGCCGCGCGATGAACACAACCGGCGGCTGCAATCGCAAGTGCACCCGGAAAACTGGCAAAATCCCGGACCTCAGGATGTGTACCATCTGGTTGTGATTGGCGCGGGTACGGCCGGTCTGGTGACGGCGGCCGGAGCGGCTGGCCTGGGTGCTCGAGTGGCGTTGATCGAACGGGAACTGATGGGAGGTGACTGCCTGATCGTTGGTTGTGTGCCGTCCAAGGGCTTGATCAGTACAGCGCGGGCGGCGGCCGCTGTTGGCGAGGCAACCGAATTCGGCGTCAACGTTCCGCAGGGCACTCACGTTGATTTTGCAGCTGCCATGCAACGCATGAGGAAGTTGCGCGCCGACATCAGTCCGGCAGATTCGGCCGAGCGATTTTCGGGACTGGGGATCGACATGTTTTTTGGACAAGGCAGCTTCGTCGATCACGAGACCATTACCGTGACTCGAGACGACGGTTCTTCCAGTTCGTTGAAATCCCGCAAAGCCGTGATTGCCACGGGTGCCCGGGCGGCGGCACCGCCGATTCCCGGCCTCGATTCGGTCGAATACCTGACCAACGAGACGCTGTTTTCCCTGACGGAACTTCCACGTCGATTCGGCATCATTGGTGCCGGTCCTATCGGCGCAGAAATGGCCCAGACGTTCGCCCGGTTCGGCAGCGAAGTCTATTTGTTTGAGATGGCCGAGCGAATTCTGGGTCGGGAAGACGCCGACGCCGCAGCGATCTTGCAGACGCAATTTGATCGGGAAGGCATTCGCACGTTGACCGGAAGCCGGGATCAACAGATTGGACCAGCAGATGACGGTGGAATTCGTGTAACTGGAACCGCCAACGGCCAGCCGTACGATGTCGTTGTCGATCAGTTGCTGGTCGCCGTGGGTCGTGCGCCGAACACCGACGGGCTGAATCTCGAGGCGGTCAACGTGAAATACGACGGACGCGGTGTCGCAGTCAACGACCGGCTGCAAACATCGAACAAGAGAATCTATGCCGCCGGCGATATTTGCTCGCCCCTCAAATTCACTCACGCTGCCGATTTTCAGGCACGTATTGTGATTCAGAATGCCTTGTTTGCCCTCGGGCCATTTGGACGCAAGAAGGTCAGCGGTCTGGTCATTCCGTGGGCTACCTACACTTCGCCCGAAGTGGCTCATGTGGGCATGTACGAACAGGAAGCACTCGACGCAGGTATCGACCTCGATACGTTTGTTCAAAAATTTGACCATGTCGACCGCGCGATTCTCGATGGAGCCACTGACGGATTCGTCAAGATTCATGTTCGCAAAGGTACCGATCGAATCGTCGGCGCAACCATCGTCGCTGAGCACGCAGGTGACATGATTGGCGAGTTGAGTCTCGCGATGACGCACGGAATTGGTCTCTCCAAAATTGCTGCGGCCATTCACCCCTACCCCACGCAGGCCGAAGCGATCCGCAAGGTCGGCGATCAGTTCAATCGCACTCGTCTGACAAATCGGGCCAAAAAATTGCTGGGTTTTCTGCAGCGACTGAATGTTGGCAAGTAGATCCGTAGCGGTGGCTCCCAGCCGCCGTCCGTTCAAGATGCAGGAC
>JBPCVB010000789.1:0-9644 GCA_051010855.1 Pirellulaceae bacterium
GTACAGGCCTTTCAGGAGCAATTCCTCGCCAATGGGTGTAATGCAGTCCGTGGATGGAGCGCTGATTCGCGTTTCCTGAATCGCCTGATACAGCTTGTCCGCCTCGCCCCGTCCAATCTTTTTGGTCGATGCCCGTGTGCTGAGTTTGGCTTCATCGCAAATCCGCCGGGCCACGGCCGAACTGACTCGCGAGAAATTGCTGGTCAAGAACTGCGACAAGGTGACGGGCGGCTTTTGTTCCTTGAGCATCGAAAGCAATCGCCCCAGTTCGACGCCGTAGGGATGCGGTTTGATCTCCTTGGCCTCCGGAGGCAGTTGCCGCGTACTGCGGCGATAGATGGAGGTCTGGTTGTCCGCGTCGGTGTAGTGGATGGTGACGTGCGGATTGGCGATCGCCGTTTGCTCCAGATACTCGTCCACACTGCCCTTGCCGCGTTTATAGGCCGCTTCCATTTCAATGGAAACCATCGTGCCGCTGATCAGGGGCGTGGGCTTGCCATCTTCCTCGGTCGGTGCAATCTCGGTTTGCCAATCGAGTCCCTTTTTGGCACAGAACTTCTCGTAGTCTTTGGGAAAGTCCTCGCCTTCACCTCGACCATTGTGAATCTCGGGATTGTTGGTCTTGGTGTTGATCTGGATCTCGAAATAGTGAGCCGGTTTGCGTATGGAGATCTTGGAGACGATCTTGATCGGCTTGCCTGTCGTCAGCTGACCATACATGCCTGCGGCGCTGATTCCGATTCCCTGCTGGCCACGGCTCATTCGTAACCTGTGGAATTTGGAGCCGTACAGCAATTTGCCGAAAATCAGCGGGATCTGTTTTTTAACAATGCCCGGTCCGTTGTCCTGAATGGTCACGCGAAAGCGTTTGGCAGCGGTGGATTCGATATGCACCCAGATTTCGGGGACGATGGCCGCTTCCTCACAGGCGTCCAGCGAGTTGTCGACGGCTTCCTTGACCGTTGTGAGCAGGGCCTTGCGAGGATTGTCAAAGCCCAGCAGGTGCCGGTTCTTGGTAAAGAACTCGCTGACCGAGATGCTGCGTTGCTCGGCGGCCATGGTGTGGGCCGTTGCGCGACGTCGCCGTTTGGCCGGTTTTTTTGCGGCTGCTGATTGAGACACAGGCTTTTTGGCTTTCTTTCCGACCGTGCGTTTCTTCTTTTTGCGACGTATTTTCTTTGTGGCGGCTGGCAAGATCCGGTAACTCCTTTTCCGTAGTTGGTCGTCATGTTCAGGCGAAACGACCCTGACATTGCCTGTGAAAAACGGGCTGTCAAACAATGCGGGTTGGGCGAACTGGGCGAAATTATACCAGGTGCCTGGAATTGGTCACAGTCGGTTTTTAACGGTTGTACATCGCTGCCAGTATTTTGATTCGCAGCTAGCCGCGAATGGCTACGGCGCAATTTGGGCAAATGCCGAAACTCCCAATGAATTGAAACTCCGGGTCACGACCCGGTGACCCGGTCACCACTGGATGGTGCCGGGCACGCCGCCATCAGAATCGAAGGAGCGATTGGATGAACTTCAAGCATTTCGTGACGACCCTCGTCATCGCAGTTGCGATGTTGGTATTGGGCAATCCCCTGGCCGCTCAGAACTATGGAGGCCAGGAACTGGAATTCAACCTGTTCCAGAACTTCTACACGCCCCAGGGAGCCAGTACGGCAACCGCCGCACTTTATAACGCACCCCATCCGGTGCCGTACCACGTTGGTTCCAGCATGTACACCTACCAGCCGCTGTATCCGCACCAGCATTTGTACGCGCACAAAAAGAATTACTACAACTACTACGCCCCGTCGCAAGCATTTTACAGCGACAACCTGAAGCATGGTCGTGGCGGAGATTCCTTGAATCGGACATCGGTGGTCTGGAAGAGCACCGGATACCACTTTGGACACTTCCCCTTTAGTTCCTTTATCGCCCAGCGCGCCAAATACAACATGGCCTCGTACAAGTACGGCTTGAACGGCGACCGCGGCCTGGTCGGTCCCGGTTACGGCGGTCATTACGGCGGTCACCATGGTGGACACTACGGTGGAGGCTATGGCGATTGCCAGGGCGGAGACTGCTACGGCGGCAACTGCCAGAGCGGGAATTGCAACGGCGGATACTAGGCGTTCCCAGAAACAGGGCAATTCAATTCAATCGCTGAAAACCTCGACAGAAAGTTCTGATTATGAAAATTGCTAACCTTTCATTGAGCCTGCTGGCGGCCTTCGCCATGCTGACGATGTGCGGCCAGCTGAGTGCCCAGGAATGTGCAGGCGGAGATTGCGGAGCGGAATACCACCATGGCGGCGGCTACGCCAACGATGGTAATTGCACGCCGCGGCCAGGATATCCATGCCCACCGGCGGCTCCGCCGGCCGACTGCATCGGTGCCACCGGACCGCACGGCAAACGCTATATCGGCCCAGCCGCGATCGGCCTGGCTGCCAGGGACCATTATTCTCCCGCACCGCTGTACGCTTACGGCTCGGGCGGCCTGGATGCCACGCGTTTTGACTACTGGAACCGCCAACAAAGCTCGGCCTACTCGTGGCACGGCGGTTACAACTACTGGCGCTGGGGCTCACCGACCGCTCTGGTCGTGCCTCCGACGGCTGCCTTCCAAACCGAATACAACTGGGGTGTGGCCCAAACTCGCAGTCTGCCGATCTACCACCAATTCTCGCAGAACGCTGGTGGTGGTATGGGCATGGTTGGCGGCGGGTCCGGAATGTACGGGAACACTCCCTACTGGCCCTCCAGCACCAGCCAATTCGGTATCTATCCGGTTCGCGGTCCCTGGTAACACCAGGCTGAACCAAATCTGAACACGAAAAAAGCCGGGCAGCCCGATAGCTGCCCGGTTTTTGTTTGCGCGCTCGGTAAATGTTGCATTCAACTCGATGGCGCTGTTGTCAGTTTGGCCGCACTGCTGCCAACACAGTGCCACTACCGAAATACAAGGCCAGGTTCAAGCTGTAACGATTATTGAAGTTGTTACGCGCGAGATTGAAATTTCTGCAGTCACAATCCGCAAGTTCTACCACATTCGAACCCGTTGTCTTGCATTGCCTCTGGTTGGCATAGCCGTTGCTATTTTTTGGAGTGTCCCTCACCCACTCAAACGATACGGAGGTCAGTTATGTTCCTGTACCAGATTTTGATTCTTGCCGGATTTGTCCTGACCACGGCGACGGTACTCAACATCAAACGATTTCAGCCTACACAAAACGTATTTTAGATGCGTTTACAGACCATACTGACTGTCGCGCCGCGTTCGGGAGCAATTTCGAGCGCGGTTTTTTTGCGCCGAGTTATTGCCCGCCCAGGGACCGGTATAACTCGTCGAATTCCGATTTCAAACTTGAGTTGTGCCAGCCGGGAGGCACTGCCCGAATGTAGCGCAAGAGCTGCAAAGCATCGTCCGAATTGCCTTGCCGGGCCAGCAAGCTCGAGACGTGATACTTGGCAGCGAACCAATCCTCGCTGTTTTTGCGGGACCGCTGGGCAATCCGCCGCCATTGAACCAGTGCCTCCTCGACGAGCGAAGCGTCCTGATTTGCTGCGGTAACCAAAGCATTGGCCAGGCGTAGCTGCACGTCGCTGTCGTTGGGAAACCGGACGGCCTGTTCACGCAACAGCTGTAACGACCCGGCGACATTACCTTGTTCCTGCATTGCCAGGGACTGTTCGTTCTGCCAGCGTTTTTGCTCGGCATCGGGCAATTGCTCGATCCGGTCCTTGAGGCGATCCGCCGTGCGGGCAAAGCTGACGGCGTTTAGTCGCCGCGGGGAATTTCGTGCCCGCGCCTGTAACAGAATGTCGAGTTGCCTGGCTCCCGGCTGAATATTGTTTAACAGTTGAGAAATGTCGCCGGAGCGAGCACTCGCGGCGACGATCTGCAATGCCCGCGCTGACTGCAACAACTCTGTATCCTCACCCGCCGAGGAAATCACGTCGCTGAGGATGGTTTCGACATCCAGATCGAGCTCGGCACCGTAGACCAGGTGCAACTCGGACAACAGCACAGCGACACGTTGAACGACGGTTGGGTCCGTTGCCCAATCCTGTTCATCTTTCAGCAACGGCGACAGCGATTCAACGACTGTCTGGGCAATCGCCTTGGCGCTGGCACTGTCGCCCGGCTCGCCTTGCAACCAGCCCGTCATGATTCGTTGCAAATGCCCGACGGCCGACCCGAAGTGTGGACTGGTGGAAGCGACATTCAGATACAAACCAATCGCAGCGGGCCAGTTCTTCCGGTTTTCCTGCACCAGTCCGAGCCAAATGCGAGCCTGGTCGGCGCTGCTGGTGTCCGGCCAGTTGTCGATGAGCTGCTGCAGCATTTTGGCGTAGCGTTCGAATACCTGCTGATCATCACCGATGGTGCGGGCCAGATTCCAGCAGGCCATCAGCTGCGCCGTGTGTGCGTCCGGCAGATTGCCAAACGTACCGGCCAGAGACTCAAAGCGATTGGCCGCGTCGACATGTTGTTGCTGTTGTTGCTGGATTGCCGCCGCGCGAAAGCCGAGTTTCCAGGCCAAATCTGCCTGTGAGTCGGGGTCCGCCTGTTCGGCTGCCTGGTCCAGCGCGGCAACGGCTTCATCCCATTGCTGTTTGCGCTGGAATTCGTCGGCGGTGCGAATCAGCAGATCCAGATTGCTGCCGGTGGTCTCCGCGGCAGTACCGACGACCAGCAAGCTGGCTCGGCGGGCCCAGTAACCACCGTGCACGTTCTCGATGTCCTTTGTCAATTCGAGGGCCCGCTGTTGCCACCCGGCGCCGCTCTCCTTGCCCGCCATCGCCGTATACAGCTCGATTCGCGCGAGGTCCAGTTGGGGAGACTGGCTGGCAAATGCATTTCGACCGGCCAGTTGTACCGCATCATCGAGGCGTCGCTGCACCAACAACAAGCGGACCAGTTCGGCATTCAGCTGATCGCGGGCCGCCGGAGTCCCTCCCTCTTTGGGCAAAGTGGAAATGATGCCTGCGGCCCGTGCAAAATTTCGTGTCATTCGCGCGGCCGCAATTCGATCCGATTGCACCATCCACCACAACGGCTCTTCGGGGCCAACCGACTGCAAAACGGACGACATCTGCTGTTCAACCAGTTCCAGCGTGTCTGTGCGATTAAGCTGCTCGTCAGGGCCGAACAGCATACCACGATGCAACAGGGCCCGCGCCAGTTGATATTCGACGTTGTAACGCAGAGCCAGCAGTTCTCTCGAAGAAAAGGACTCTGGATCATCGTCGGAGCGGTTGCGGCGATTCATCAATTGACTGAGCTTGTCCTGAACCTCGGTCAGTTGCTGGATGTTGACACGGGCCAGTTGCAGGGCCTGATCGCGGGCTGCCACGGGTGCCATCTCCGCCTCGATTTCCTGACGCAATTGCTCGACCTGCGCCTGATCGATCAGGATACGCTGGATTTCGATCAGCAAGCCCCGGGGCGCCGCAGCGAATTGCCGATTCATTGTGTCGGCCTCGTTCCGCACTGCTTGCCAGGCCGCATCACGCCGGGCGGCAGGCGTTTGCATGGCCTGGGCCGTCATCGTTTCCAGCATGGCCACGACGAGTTCAATGTTGGCGCGGGTCGCATCGCTGTTTTCAGACAATTTTGCCCGGGCATGACTGATCGCCAGCTCAAACAGCCGCCGTTGCTGTAATCCCTGAACCGTCAGCACATCGTCAGACGGCTCGGCCAGTTGTGCAGGAGCCGCGGACGCTGCCAGCAGCACCAGGAGGCTGGGGACGACGAGAGCTAGTTGTCGACGCGACATCAACATCACAAGGCATTATTCAGGGCAAAGGAAACCTTGACAAATCCCGCCAGCTTCGCGACATCGTACATCTCAATCACGTAGCCCATCGGCACATTGGCATCGGGGTGCACGATAATGGGAGCGTCGATATTGATATCGGCCAATGTCCGCAGCGTAGTGGCCACCTCATCGGCCGATTTCATCTCCTGGTCGTTGATCGTCCAGTCGGGCAGATCGCCATCCCAACGCAAACGAATCAAGACGTTGTCAAAATCCTGTTCGGGCAAGGGCTCGGTCAGGTTGCTTTCCTGATTGCCCAGCTGTGGTCGCATTTCGCTGGGCAGGATGTACTCGACCAGCTGGGTGCCCGCGGTCCACACAAAAAAGATTAGCAGCAGGAACACAACGTCGATCATGGGCGTCATCGTGGAGTCCATGTCGGCATCGCGATCAGCGCGGGTGGAAGGCAGGCGGACCATGATCAGCGATCCTCCCGGTAAACGGCATAGGTGACCTTGAAGATCCCGTTTTTCGTACACGCCAGCATTACCGGCTCGACTGCACCGTAACTGGCTGCCCGGCTGCAGCGTATTCGCACTTGCACGTCGTCACCCAGTTCAACCTTGGCGGCCACCAGCCGCTCGCCGAGGGATTGTTCCAGCACAGGTCGCCCGGCCATCGTCAGCGAACCATCCTCACGAACATTGATCGTTACCCGAGGTGTCTGCACCAGCGGGTCCTGTTCGCCTGATTCGGCTACTGGCAATTGCAGTTCCAGTTGTGCTTCCTGTTTGGCCAGATGGCTGGAAACCAGAAAGAAAATGATCAGCAAAAACACGACGTCAATCATCGGCGTCATGTTGAAGCCGAGTTTGCGAGGTCGAGTTATTACCGGTCGACGCATAATCTCGTTTAACTTTGTACTAGCTAACTTGCCGGTTTCTTCTTGCGACGTAACGGACCGAACACGTGCTGGGCCGTGTAGCCTGTTTCGGCGATCAGCTGGTCAATGCGATTGCGAAATATGGCAAAGGCACCGATGGAAGGAATGGCCACGATCAATCCGCCGACAGTAGTTACCAGCGCCTGATAAATACCTTCGGCCAATTGCGGCGCTCCAGCCGTCGCCTGGGTCGCGGCGACTTGCTGAAAGGCCATGATCATGCCGGTGACCGTACCCAGCAGACCGACCATGGGTGCGATATTGCCGATTACCGACAGGTATTCGATCTTGCGATACAACCGGGCGGACTGTTCCGCCAGCGCATCCTCGATCGCTTTTTCGACCGCCGTCCACCCGTATTCAATTTCTGAAATGCCGTGCAGCAGGACGAACGACAGGACGCTGGGATTTTGGTTGCAAACTTCGCGAGCCTCGGCGAACTGTCGATTGGCCAGCAATGTCTTGACCTGCGGTCCCAAACCGTCAGGCATCACGTCAGCCCGTCGCACCGACAGTAAATGATCGATGATCAGGTAGGCCGCTACGACCGACAGCGCCAACAGCACGACAATGATCGAGATGCCGAGTACGCCGCCGGAGAAGATGATTTCCACGAACCCTTTGGCCGTGGGAGCATCTGCACCATCCGTTTCCTGAGCAACCGCCACGGCGGGCGCAAGCGAACAGGCCAGCCAGCAGGCAAGTAGCGTTGCCGCCGGTTTCCACCGATTCCTCATTTTGAGGTCCGCACTCATCAAGTTATTCCTTCCAGGATTCCTGGCCTGATTACTGATCGATATTGGTTACTGATCAAGGTTTTCGATGCGGGCACCCGATTTCAGTGCCGCTCTGGAGAATCCGAAATCGCGTTGCAATTCGGCCAGCACAATCGTCGCTTCACGATCGCGACCGGAACTGCTTAACAGATTGTGTGCCTCCAGCAACGCCGAGCCCGATAACTGGTATTCGCCGGGAAACAGAATCGGAATCTGCAGCATCGCGATCGCTGCGGCCTCTGCCTGTTCATTTCGTTTTTTTGTCAAAGCCAGCAGGTAACGCGGTCCGGCTTGCAGTTCACCAGGCATCCGGTCGATGGCGGCTCGCCAGCGCTGCACGTCTTCGGGTTTGGCAGCAATGGTTTGGGGACGCCAGAGTTGGGCGGTGGCCAAATGGGCGATGCGTGAATCGGCGGAGTTTGCCAATTGACGCAACCTTGCAACCGATCGTTCCTCATCAATCGGCAACATCCAGCTGGCACCGATCAACGACTGCGTCTCGCTCTGGCTGTCGATCCAGCGGTCAAAGCCAGCTGGTTCACCGGGCCGAATCATTTCCCATGACAGCGGGATCAAATGAAAAAATCGCGTCTGGCTATTTGCATTGAATAATCCAAAAAAGGCCACAAGTGTTTCAGCCGATGATGGATCGATGGCTCGCGCGCAGCGTAACTGGCCCGCCAGCAACTCACGCTTGACCCATTCGCGCGGTTCGTCGGCCACCGCATTGGCATAACTTTGGTAGGCCTGGATGAATTGGCCCTGTTCAAACTGCTGGTCAGCTTCGAGGTGCGCTTCGGTCCTGGGATAGGCCACATCAATAACCCGATCACTGCGGATTTGCCGTTGGCGACCATTGGCTTCATACCGCAAAAACTCGGCGTCCCAGGCAACGACCTGACCCTGAAAACGGGACACGCGACCCGTGGATTCATCGCGGAGGGCAATGGTGTCCTGGGCGACCGCGGGTGCCGACAGGCAAAATGCCAGCAGGATAACAGGGCTGAGAATGGGTCTGCCAGGCAGAAGATGGATCATGTGTCCGGGAAGCGTCCTTAATCGCAGTTTGCTTCATTTCCGGGCTGAAGCGACCCATGCCCTGTGTTTAAGAATAAAAGGCAGCTGGGAAATCGTCAAATGTGAAGGCTCCTGTGGCTTCCAGCCGCCGAAACGACACAACGGCATCTGAGAAGCCACCGCTACCTTTGACAGCCCCAAGTGACCAGACGTGTCACTCGACAATCGATCCACAGATTTTTCTGGCGATTTGCCAATCTGGCGTGACCTGAGTTGTCCACGGCCCCACGAAGAATCTTGTGCGTCAGGCAAAAGTTGCCTGGCACAGGATTATCCAAAAGGGGTCACCATGAAACGCAGACGACGCAAACGATCAACTCGCCGCCGCGGTATGCAACACATTGGCGATATTCTCGCTGAACTGTTGACCGAAATCGATGGCGAGGAGGACGAAACCGCGGCCACGCCGGAATCCCGTCGCGTGCCGGTGCCTGCCAGCAACACCGAAACGGCTGGTCAAGGCACGTTTGCATTTTATCAACCCGTTGAGGTTTGATACCCGCCGCGATGGCGTTGATCAGAACCCGAAGCGTGAGCGAGGGACAACTCCTGCGATCCGGTCCCTCGCTCACGCTTCGGGTTCCCTGGAATTAGAGCAACACTTTGTTGCACTACGCAAATTGCAAATTTGATTAGCCCTGCCCTGTTGCTTCAGGCGGACATGCGGGATATTTGACGCTGTTGAACTCTGCGTCTGATTTCCCGAATTCATGCTGACACCTGCCGATGTGCTGGGGCCCGGTCAACTGATCGCGCGGCGGCTGGAACAATACGAAGATCGTCCGCAACAGCTGAACATGGCTGACGCCGTCTACGATGCGATCACTTCCGGACAGCACCTGGTTGTGGAAGCCGCCACTGGCGTCGGCAAAAGTCTGGGCTATCTCGTGCCAGCCATTCTGGCCGCCACGGAACATCAGGAGACCGGCGAGGAAGATGATCGTTCCAAACGCATCGTGGTTTCTACCCACACGATCAGTCTGCAGGAGCAACTGATCAACAAGGACATTCCGCTGGTGCAAAGCGTATTGCCACGCGAGTTTTCGGCAATTCTCGGCAAGGGCCGCGGCAACTATATCAGTCTGCGACGAA
>JBPCVB010000790.1:0-3542 GCA_051010855.1 Pirellulaceae bacterium
AGGCAAAAACATTGCATTCATTCCTGAGGGGGTTTTTACGGGTAAACGC
Organism: Pirellulaceae bacterium; assembly: GCA_051010855.1. GTDB lineage: Bacteria > Planctomycetota > Planctomycetia > Pirellulales > Pirellulaceae > CAJQPP01. The sequence continues at coordinate 50 of JBPCVB010000790.1, forward strand.
AACGGGGACAACGTGCGATTCACCAACATCCATGTCATCGGAATCGCTATAACCTGAACTTTCGTTAAACTCGAAATAATCGTAAAACATCAGCGGAAGTACCCATTTTGACATTGCTGCAGGGAATTGCTGGCAAGGAAAAGACCGCATCATGACTGCTGGCAAATCCCCTTCTCCTGCCTCGGCGGCACCTGACGACGAGCTCTCTGCGGAAAGCGAAGCCCCAATTTCGCCGGAGCGGGACTTAAGCCACCTGCCCCCGCTTGGTCGGGACCCAGCCTTCATAGGCATGACGGCGACCCAGTTTCTGGGAGCTTTCAATGACAATTTGTACAAGCAACTGCTGCTGTTGATCGCGCTGGACTACAAGAAGATTCGCGGATTTGAGTCGGACCCGTACCAGTTCATCGCCATGCTGGCGTTCGCAATTCCCTTCGTCATGCTGTCCGGGTTCGCTGGCTACCTTTCTGACAAGGTGCGTAAACGCAACGTGATCGTAGTGTGCAAGACGCTGGAGATCGTAGTAATGATTTGCGCGACCATCGCGTTTACCACTGGCACCATTGGCTCGACGGCGCTCATCGTGTGGCTGTTTGTTGTGTTGTTTTTTATGGGAGCCCAGAGTGCGCTGTTTGGTCCATCCAAGTTCGGGATTTTGCCTGAGATGTTACGTGACAGCGATTTGCCACGTGCCAACGGCATTATTCAGATGACCACGTTTCTGGCGATCATTTTTGGCACAGCACTTAGTGGATTTCTCAAGCAGGCCATGCCGAATCACCTTTGGGTCATTTGCGTGATTTGCATCGGGATCGCAATTCTGGGAACGCTGACGTCGCTATTGATCCGGGTGACTCCCATCGCCAACCCGGGCATGAAATTTTCGCGCGATTGCCTGTTGATCGAACGATCAACGCGTGAGTTTATTTGGCGAGATCATGCGTTGCTCGGCACAATGATGATCTATGCGTTGTTCTGGTTTGCCGGCGCGGTCTTTATGCCAACGGTCAATGCAGTATGCAAGGATCAGCTGGAATTTCCCGAACAGTGGTCAGGGTTGCTGCTTGGGGTGCTGAGTATCGGCATTGCCATTGGCTGCGTGACGTGCGGCAAGTTGTCGCGAGATCAGGTACGATTCGACTTGATGCGATTTGCCGGCTGGGGCCTGTTTGTGGCCACAGCATTGACTTCGATCGCCTGCGTATTGCCGCTGAATAATGCTGGCCAGCATTGCATACTGATTGGAGCGGCACTGTTCGTCGTTGGTCTGTTTGCGGGAGTCTTTGCCGTGCCACCGCAGGTATTCATCCAGTCGCGGCCACCGGAAACGTCCAAGGGGCGGGTGATCGGAGCGATGAATCTTTTCACTTGGAGCGGCATTACGGCCGCGGCCGGTTACTATTACGCGTTTACCCTGGGCCTGTCACTGGTCGGCGCCGTCTACAGCTGGACATTTCTTTCCATTGGCGTGATGTTTGTTGTCGCAGTGATGCTGTTCAAACAGCCCAACGCGCAGCTGTCGCACGTCAAGTAACGAATCAGGCAGCGGCCCGCGAATTGATCAGTGAATGCAGGTGGTCGACTGCACGTTTTAGAGGTAAGTCGGTTTCGATCCAGGGGGCCTGGTCCGAGTTCGGGGTGGTACCTTCTTCCACAACGTCTTGATCCCGCTCATTCCGCGCTCGCCCGATGGCTCCCATTTCGGTTTCGGTCAAAGGGACTTCAAATCCCGGGTCCGGCTTAACGCCGTATTGGTCGGGCTTGTCAAGTTCCGTCACCGTACGATCGATATTTTGGCCGGAGGGTCGCCAATAACTGGCAGTGGTCAGCCGCATGACGCTGCGATTGGGTTCGAGAGTAATCAGGTCCTGAACGGTCCCCTTGCCCCACGTTTGAGCGCCGACGACTTTTGCCCGCCCGTGATCCTGCAAGCACGCTGACACGATCTCGGAGGCACTGGCCGAGTACTCGTTGACGATAACGACAACCGGGATATTGGGATCCAGCTCGGTCTTGCTCGTGGCAAACCTTGTGCGGACGACGGTTCCATCACGACGCAAGGTTTTCACAACCGGAACTTCTCGTCCGATAAACATATCGCTGATCTTGACCGCCGCCTCCAGCAATCCGCCCGGGTTATAACGCAAATCAAGAATGAACCCGTCAATCTTTCCATCAAGAGAATGAATCGCGTCGCGCACTTCGTCTGTTGATCGTTTGCCGAACTGCATCAACCGTACGTAGCCGATTCGCGGATCATCCTGCAGCACGAAACTCCAGGTACCATCGGGTCTCCGCAGGTCGCCGTAAACCGACGGAACCGGAATGGTATCCCGCACCACTTCGATCTCGAAAGGTTCGTCAACGTCCTCTCGTTCCACCAGGAAAACGACAGAATCGCCTCGGGGTCCGCGAATCCGTTTGATGGCCTCCTGCTGGCTCAGATCACGCGTGGTTGCGCCATCGATTTCGAGAATCCGGTCGTCCACGCGTAAACCCGCCTTGTATGCCGGCGTCCCGGGAATGGGACTAATCACCCGAAGCGCATTGCGCTCTTCATCCCGGTCGACGGTCATCCCGACACCGACGAACTGCTGATTCAGATCGTCATTAAAGGTCTCGAACTGGTCGTGCGAAACAAATCCCGAGTTTTCGTCGAGGATTCCCAGCATGCCATTCATGGCGGCATCGAACAGTTCCCGTTCGGTCTTGTGTACCAGGGCCTCGCTCTGCACGATATCCATGGCTTCGCTAAAGATACTCGCATAACGGTTCTTGGCTGCAATGGAATAGCAAGCCAGCGAGATCAGCGTGGCAAGGCCGATAAACAACAGATTGCGAATGGGCATGTGTCAAATACGGCGAAATCAGTCGGCGGCACCTGGCTTTCATCGTAGCTGAATGACCGCGCAAGAAAAATGCCGTGTCAGTCCGACACGGCATGTAGTTTAAGCGTTAAATGGCTGCATTAGCCGCCACCAGTACCACCGGGCCCGGTACCACCAGCACCTCCACCGGTTACGCCGGTATCGCCAGTGACGAAGTTAAACGTGCTGACTTCCGTAATGTCACTGAACAGCTGGAACGGCGTGGACACGATCACGTATAGCCGATCAGCCGTCGTGGCCTGAACTGTCATACCGGTACCAACCGGAAACACTGTGATTTCAGGTCGGAAACCAGGATCACGCGGATCCAGTTGGTTGCGAGCGATGTCCCGCTGGCGATCCGGGTTTGCAGATCGGGCATGGCGGGAAGCACTGCTGTCCGAGTAACCAGCCAGACGACGAGCCATCAGTCCGCGATCGGCCAGGAATTCCTGAGCAGCAGCAGTTTGAATCGCAGCGCGATTGAGTTTTTCGGTACGGCGTCCCTGATCCAGATTGAACACGACAATGGCGCCGGTTTCATCCATCTTCACCTGTCGCTTCATGCTTGTTTCTTCCGGACTGCGATAGTTCCGATAGACTTCCACCGAAACCTTGCCGGTCGG
>JBPCVB010000791.1:0-7917 GCA_051010855.1 Pirellulaceae bacterium
ATATTGCGCAATACGGCGGTTTCCTGTTCAATGATGGCCTTGTCCTCGCTGCTGATCTGAATCGCCCGTTCCAGGTCCAGTAATTCGATGTAGGGTTCCGGTTTGAAACCTGGCCAGATCAAACGACGGGAGAGCAGGGTCGCTCCGCGCAGTATTGGCATGATTGGATCGGCAGCCCGCACGGCCAGCGACAACGGGATACTGACCAGTCTTGCAATCGTAGATGGTCGGATCACTGCCAGACTTTTGGGCATCATCTCGCTGAAAAAGATGATCATGATCAGCGAGCCCAGCGCGAATGCGACGGGCACCGCCTGGCTGATCAACGGCAAGGTCTGCATCCGCAAAGCCACGACCGAAGAGATCGCAAAGTAGATAATGTTGATGACGAGATTCCAGAACAGCACGGCCGACAGCAGGCGATCTGGTTCGTCCAGCAAACGGGCTGCCATCCGCTGGCCCGCCGTTCCGGTTTCCAGCCGGCGTCGATCCCCGGCTCGCAGCAAAAACAGGGCGGCTTCGCTGGCCGAAAAAAAGGCGGACAATCCGATTAGCATGACCATGGCCAGCAACCACGGCCATAGTTCCAGAAGACTATTCATCTTCGATGGTTTTGACGCGTCCCATGGAAATATTGAACTCGCCCAGTGCCGGCATGATCATCGCCGTCGTCGTGAAACCGTAGGTGAATGCCATCACCAGCAGTACCGAGAGGTAGCGACCGAGCAGCAGACTGGTAATCGAAAAAAACATGGCCAACGGCAACAGGGCTGACGCCAGTGCCAGGGCCGACGATGGATTGCGGGAACCCAGCGCCACGTACAACCCGACGCCGCCGCCGATAATGCATGCCAGAAACGGAGTAATCTGCCATTCCACACTGCCGGTGAACGATACCATCATCACCATCGCCGTGACGACACCCAGGAACAGAAAGAACACCGTACCCAGACTGACCCCAATCGCCTGACGGCTGTTCGCATAGATCATGCCACAGTGCAAACCCAGCATGGCCACAAACACAGCCAACACCAGCCAGCCAATAACCAGATAGGCATAGTACTCCAGCAACAGAGATCCGCTGACCCACAGGAAACCACAAAGCACGATCGGCCAAAGCACGGCGTCGAGGGTGACATACAGTACGCCGCCCAGCTTGCCAAACAAAAACTCCCTTGGAGATAGGTCAGTCACCAGCAGCAGGTCCAGCGATCGGCCATCCCGCTCGTTGGTCATGGACGTGACGCCGAGTGCGTTGATCATCACGAGACTCAGCAGCATAAACGGCCCGAGGATCCAGGCCGCCGCGGGAATCGACACGGCTGCTTCCGAACCCCGGCTGAAAACCGTACCCGACTGAACCTGCGAAAACAGGGCATAGAAAACGAACCCGGCCAACAACCAATAGGCGATGCGGATGAAGACAATTTTTTTGCCGTAGGCCCAGGTACAGGCTTCGCGCCACAGCACCGGGTTGTCCCAGACGCGTCGACTCTTTTGATTGGCCGCCCGCACCCGCGCGTCGACGTGTGCCATCCGTTGCGACTCGTCACGACGGGTCATCTCCTTGACGTCATCGGCGGAGCTGGCTGTGGCATTGCCGTCCAGCGAATCGGAAAAGATCGAGGCTTCTGTGGCCTGACCTGTCTGACCGACTCGCACATCGCGACTGGGGTTCCATACACGTACGCGGGCAATGGCCAGGGCATTGAGTGCAATTGTGACTACCGACATCACGATCAGAAACGGCACAACATTGGTTGGCCACAAGCTGACGACGGCCGGGCTACTGGCACTGATAATCGCCCGCAACGGATTGAGGGCTCCGGCGATTTGAGTTCCGGTGAATCCGGCGACCGTTCCCTGCCACAATCCGATCACTTCGGCAGCGCCAATCCAGAACACGAGTGACAAGGCAACCAGAGCCAGGGTTTGAAACGTCTTTTCCCGCCACAATGCCAGCGTCGATCCCAGGCTGCCGGCCGCCAATGCCGTAATTGCGGTCACTGCAAACGTCCAGCCGACCTGGGAGAAAGAGGTACCGCCAAACAACACGATCAACATGAATATGGGCAACGCCGTCATCAGCATCACGCCGATGTTAAGCAAGCTGGCAAACAGCTTGCCCAGTACCAACTCGCCGTTGCTTAGTCGCGTCATCAAAAGCAGGATCAGGGTTTGCCGGTCCTTTTCCACCGCTACGCCACTGGCGGTTTGCACTGCCGACATGAACATCATCAGCACCAGTTGCAACGGAGCCAGAATCTGAAACAGAATTGCTCCGAATCGAGCCATGTCACCCAGGTTTCGGATGATCTGGGTTCCTGCCAGGATCATCCACGCCGTGCACATTAATAACAGCAGCGAAACGGCGTACACTGTCCGCAATACATACAGTCGGCGGCGACGGGGCGCAACAACTGCTTCGCGAGTAAAGACGGGACCGACGAGCAACTTGATTCTCGAAACGAAAAGAGGACATTGCGGAGATCCGACGCTGATTATGATGATGACCGGGCAGCCTTGATCTTTCAAGGCATGGGAAAGACGGCCAGCAGCTGCCATAAACGGATCACTCATTGACCCGGGCCGGCCCGCAATAAAAGATCAAATGGTTAACCAGATCACCCGCGGACGATGACGATCGTCCTCGTCCTTGCTTGAATACGTATGTCCTCACCTTCCGGTTCAGAGTCGCTGCCGCTCGTTTGGGTCTCCAAACATCACCGGTTGCCGCAAACATGCATCACCTGCGGCATGTTTACCGACCAGCTGGTGTCAGTGAAATATACGCACAACGAGCAGCGAGCGGTTTCATCGGGGGAGGCGACGTCCAAAATCGCCCTGGGTTGCCTGTTGCATTTACTGGGACCCATCGGCTGGATCGTGGCCATGATGCTGGCTGGCGACGACAAACAGGCCAACGGGAACAAAACGGTTTCCGTCAGTGGCAAGATCAAGGTACCCCAGTGCCGCATGTGCGCCGGACAGGCGAAGGTCAAGGCCGTCAATGGAAACATGTCTAATGGTTCCTTTGCTTTTGAAGTGCACCCGCGGTTTGCCGCACGATTGCAAGCCGTGAATGTCGAAGACGCTTCCAGATAGCCCGGTCTTGATCAACTGTCCTGCCTCCGCGCTGCCGGTTGGCGACAAACAAAAATCGGTGCACGAGAAGATTTTGCCGGTTGAATCAGCTGGTGTGCCGCAAATCGGCGTAGGCAATAACGCTTTTCACCGCATAATACCAATATTCACACTATTCTTGCGAAGACCCGGTGTTGCCTGCCTTCACCTGGAATCGCCCATGAGAGCCTTTAAATCATTTAGCGGACTTTTGTTGTTGCTGGTCACAGCCGCGTTGGGCATTGCGCTCATCTGGTTGCCAGGCATGATCATCAACCAGTATGAAACCGCCAGTTCCCTTGGCGGCATCTGGGGCACCTTCTACCTGGTGTTGGTGGGCACGGGGTTTGTACTGGTCATCGGAAGTATCGGCTGGACCTTGTGGCGATTGTGGGGTCGCAGTGTCAGCAAGAAGCTGCGTCGCGAACGACAAAACAAAAACCCCAGCCAGTTATCGTATGACCAGATGACTCGCGAGGTCGACAATAACCTGCAGTCGATCGAGAGCCTGGGTGAGGGGGCAGGGGACTCGCCGGCCATCCAGCAGGAACTGCAGCCGCTGGTCGGACAGGTCGAAAACAAACGCGAACAACAGACACTGGAGATCGTAGCCTTTGGCACCATTTCCAGTGGCAAGTCGTCCGTGCTGAACTTGCTGGCGGGTCGCGAAGTGTTTGCCACGCACGTCCGCGGTGGCACAACCGTGAACCGCAATGAGATCCCCTGGCCCGGCATGGACAAGGTAATCCTCGTGGATACGCCGGGGCTGGGAGAAATTGACGGGGCCAGTCACGTCAACATTTCAGCGGACTGCGCCAAGGACGCCGACCTTGTGTTGCTGGTTGTCGATGGTCCGCTGCGTGCCAGCGAGCACGAACTGTTGCAGCAACTGGGTTGTATGGAAAAACGTGTAGTGATTTGTCTCAACAAGACGGACTGGTTTACCGACGAAGACCGCGACAAGTTGCTGGGTCAGTTGCGAATTCAAACAGTAAACGAAGTGCACGAACGGGACGTGGTGGCGATTCAGGCAGAAACCGGCTTTCGCACACGACGACAGGTACTGACCGATGGCACGACCGTCGATGAAAAAATCGAAGTAGCGCCCGATATCGAGCCGCTGGCCCTGAGACTGACAAAGGTGATTGAACACGATGGCAAGCGGCTGATCATGGCCAACCTGCTGCTGCAATCACGCGGGTTGGTGGAAAAAGCCCGTGACAAGGTCAAGGATTCGCTGGACCAGCGAGCCTGGAAGGTTGTGGACCGATACATGTGGGGTGCCGGTGGTGCCGCCGCCGTGGTACCGTTTCCGCTGGTGGACCTCGCCGTGGGCGTAGGCATCAGTACAAAAATGATTGTGGACCTTGCCGAGATCTACCAGCAAAAGGTGGACCTGGAAACCGCCTCTCGCTGGCTGAGCGAAATGGGCAAAAACCTGATCGGGGTACTGGGTGCCAACGCTGCCGCGCCGGCCGTTGCGGCTCTCGTCGGTTCGCTGCTGAAAACGATACCGGTGGCCGGGCAATTGGCGGGCGGTATGTTGCAAGGCGCCGTGCAGGCCCTGATTACGAAATGGATTGGAGCAGTATTCATCGAATACTTCCGTAATGAAATGCAAACCCCGTTAGGCGGCCTGTCAGGACTGGCCCGACGTCAATGGGAAGAAGTCACCACGGTCAACGAATTGCGCAAGTTGCTTGTTACCGCTCGTCAGAAACTGACTGATTCCGGTGAGTAGCCTGGTTTGAATACACCGACCAAAACTGCCGAAGATCGCCAGTACCAGGAAGCCATCGCTTCTGTGGAAAACACCCTTGCGCGATTGCGGGGCTGCCCTGCGGAAGAACTGGCTGAATTGCAGGGCGACGTCACGCAGCTCAACGACATGTACCGCAAGGTCACCACAGGTCGCGTTGAAATCGTGTTGTTCGGCGAAATCAGCACCGGCAAGTCAGCGTTGATCAATGCCCTGGTCGGCCGGGCAGTCGCGGAAGTTGATGTGCAGGGCGGCTGGACCAAGCAGGTCTGGGGCACATCGTGGGATGGTTGTGGATATCGGGTTCCGGGTCTGGATCGCAGTGAAGTCGTGCTGGTCGATACGCCGGGCATCAATGAAATTGGCGGCAAGGATCGAGCGGAACTGGCCGACACCACGGCGCGCCGTGCGGACATGATTCTGTTCGTCACCGATTCCGATCTGAACGAAACCGAGTTCTCGGCGCTGGTTGAACTGGCAGCCGTGCAGAAACCGATCATCCTCGTTTTCAACAAGACCGATCTTTATACACGGGAACAACGTGACGAACTGACCGAAGTGCTAACCAGGCACGTCGACGGCATCATTCCTCCCGAGCACATCGTGCATACCATGGCCGATCCCCGGCCGATCGAATATGTCATTCATCAACCCGATGGCGCGACAACGGCGGAATGGAAAAAGCCCGAGCCCCAGGTGGATCAGCTCAAATCGCTGATCCTGGAAACCCTGGAACGCGAGGGACTCGATCTGATTGCACTGAACGCGGCGATGTACGCGGCTGACAAGAGCGACAAGATTTCCACCTTGCGTGTCCAGATGCGCAACCGTCGCGCCGATCAGGTAATCTGGACACTGGCATCGACCAAGGCCGTGGCCGTGGCTGCCAATCCGGTCCCCGCCGTCGACATCCTGACTGGCCTGGCGATTGATGCGGTAATGATCTCAACGTTGTCCAAGGTTTATGGTTTGAACTTTTCAATGGCGCAAGCCAGGGGACTGGCTAAGGCAATTTCCAAGGGTGCCGGACTGATCGCACTGGGCGAGCTGACGTCATGGGGAGCCAGTTTCTTCAAGCTGGTCACCGGAACGCTCGGCACAGCATTGACATTGTTGCCCCAGGGTGCCGCCGCCGGATTCAGCTCATACATTATCGGGCAAGCCTCCAAACATTATTTTGAACACGGCGGCTCGTGGGGTGCTGAGTCAGCCAAGACCGTCGTCCAGCGGATACTCGATGAAACCGACAAGGACTCCATCCTGAGTCATCTGAAGGATGAAATCCGTCGCCGCCTCGCCTTTAACCGACATGCCAGGCAGCCCGCCTGACCCCCCAAAACATTGACTCCCAGCATGTTATCACCGGTTGCCTCCCCCCAAAAAACCGACTCACACCCAATCGCACCGCAAGTAGCGGTTATCGCGTCGACGATGCGATCGGGTTCCACGCTGCTCAAAGCGCTGTTGGCCGAAGCAATTGACATCTCCAATCTTCCCGAAGTCAACTTTCAATCGCCACGACGTATCGAACGGGCCAAAAAACGGGCCGGCCAAAAGGGCAAGTCGATTGTGGTTCTGAAACGACCCGCATGGTATCACGAGGCGAATTCCTATCCGCAGTTACCGCAATTAACAGGCTTGCGTACGATTTTGCTGGTACGCGATGTTTATCCCACGGTGATGTCATTACGAAAAATGACGTTTGGACCGCTGGCCGGACTGATCGGCCGACTCGGAAATCGATGGATGGTGGAAAAGTACTGGGCCCGCGTGACCAGTAACCTGCTGGAACTGGAAAAAACCCTGGGCGATTCAGCGATTTGTGTGCGTTATGAAGATCTTGTTTCCAACCCGGTAGAAACGACGACGCAGCTGTTTCGTTTTCTGAATTCCCGTCAGAGCGAGGGCGTTGCCAGCTATCGCAAGCCGTCGGATTACCGCTGGCGTTGGGGTCGCGACGATGCCGGAGCCAACATCAAGACACTGCAAGTCCAGCCGCCCCGGCAGGTGCAGTGGTCAGATTCGTCGCTGTCGTCGACTATTCAGGAGTGCGAGCTCGCCATGCGCGTTCGCCAAACCCTGGATTATCCGCCACTGGCTCGGCCTGCTGAGTGACCGAATCCAGTTGGCCACGCTGACGTATGGCTTGTTCATAAACACTCAACAACCGATCGACGGTGTGAGTAATCGTGTGTTTCTGAATGGCTTGCCGGGCTCCTTCGCCCAATCGACGACAACGGGGCAAGTCACCGGCCAGAGCCATCATCTTTTCAGCCAGGTCAACCTCGTTGTCCGGTTCAAACAACATGCCATTGACATCTTCCTCGATCAACTCCGGAATGCCCTTTGATCTTGCTCCGATCACAGGAACACCAAACGAAAGTGCTTCGAGAATACTGATCGGCTGATTCTCGGTTTTGCTGGCCGTTACAAACACGTCACCCCAGCGCGGAATTGACTGGGCGATCAATTGTTCGTGCGGAACGTGTCCCAGCTGAACGACGTGGTTTTCGATTCCCATGCGTTGCATCAGCCGTGTCAACGGCGCCCGCTCCGGGCCATCGCCTACCATCAAAAACCGTGCCTCGGGAAATCGTCGAACGACATAACGAAACGCGGCGAGCACGACTTCCACTGATTTCTCGGGCGAAATCCGACCGACATATACAAACGTGGGACCCTCCAGTCCGTGCTGTTTGCGGAGAGCCGACACATCGGTATCCGAACGATCGAGTAGATCCGGAATCCCGTTTGACATCACCTGGGGAACCGTTGCTGCGCCATTGGCCACCAGCGCATCTCGAACCGCGTGCGACGGTGCCGTCGTAACGTCACAGCGATCGTAGAAAAACCGCGAGTAGTTCCAGATCAACTTCTCGAACAACCAGTGTTGCGGCAATCCAAACGTCTTGAGGTAACCCGGATCGGCAAAGAACGTGTGAAAGGTCCCAACCACCGGCAACCCCAGATAACGAGCGGCCAGCAAACCGTCCCAACCACAGCCCCAGTCAGTATTCACATGGACGATGTCCGGC
>JBPCVB010000792.1:0-5410 GCA_051010855.1 Pirellulaceae bacterium
AGTTCGGCCACCGGGCCGGAGACGGAATCCTCAAGCAACTGGCACAGATCATTGCCCAGAGCTGCACATGCGATGAATTCGCATCGCGAATCGGTGGCGATGAATTTGCCATCATTTGTCACCACGACGAAATCGAACGCACTCGCGAACTGGCCGAGCGAATCAGCAATCTGGTCAAGCAGACCCCGATGACGTACAAGGGACGCTCGATCACCTCCACGATCAGCATCGGCATTGCGCGACGCACCCAATTTACCAGTACCCGGGAAAAATTGTTCGATCATGCCGACGCCGCCCTGTATCACGCCAAACGCGGCGGCCGTGACCAGATCAGTCTGTATTCAGAAATCGAAGACGAGATCGGCAGCCAGACCTATCTGAAACAAAAGCGGCGTATTCCGACTCGCGACGATGCCGAGATTCAGGATCCAAAACATGGACGGATCCTGATCATCGATGATGAACCGACGGTGACGAAGATGTTGCGGAATCATCTGCAAAAAGCTGACTACCAGCATATTGAGTCCGAGAACGATGCGCTAAAGGCCCTGGACCGTATTCAGCAATGGCGTCCCGACTTGATCATTCTTGACATTCGAATGCCCGGATTGAACGGACTGGAGATCCTGAAGCGTTTGCGAGACACCGATGGAATCTCATCGACGCCCGTGCTGATCATGACTTCGTCCAGCGATGATCGAATCCGCATGGCTGCGTTGCAGTTGCAGGCCAATGACTTCCTCACCAAGCCGGCCAAACCGGCGGAACTGGCTGCCCGTGTTCATAACTCGCTGTTGATCAAGTTCCAGCATGACCAGTTGCGTGAATTCTCGGCCAAGCTGCGATTTGAAGTGGAAGTTCGCACCAATGAATTGTATGCGACGCGTCGCGAATCGATTCTCTGCCTCGCGCGTACCGCTGAATCCCGCGACACCGACACCGGCCAGCATGTTTTGCGTGTGGGCCGCTACGCCGGAATCATCGGCGCCGAAATGGGTCTGGATCACGACTTCGTGTCGTGGCTGGAACTCGCAGCCCAGCTGCATGATGTGGGCAAGATCGCTATCCCGGATTCGATTCTGTACAAACCGGGCAAGCTGACCGACGAGGAATTCGAGGTTATGAAGACCCATTGTCAGCAGGCCGACCGTATCTTCGGTGGCGATGCTGAAAACGCCATCAACGCGTGCACTTCACCGCTGTTGCAAATGGCGGCCCGTATCGCTTCCAGCCACCATGAGCGCTGGGACGGCAAAGGATATCCGCATAGGTTGGCGGGCGACGAGATTCCCGTTGAGGGACGGATTACATCGGTTGCGGATGTGTTTGACGCCATCAGTTCCCAGCGACATTACAAGAAGGCGTTTGACCTCGATTCCTGTTTCCGGTTACTGGAACAGGGTCGTGGTACGCAGTTTGACCCGCGCGTTCTGGATGCATTCTTCGCCGCCAAGGAAAAGATCATCGCTGCCATGAAGGAACTGCAGGACAAGGTCCCCTCGGATCAGGCCTAGTCTGCGCTGCAGAATGCAACGGCCGAATTGGCGGCGGTTGGTTTCAGTTTGCCGGAATTTCAGTTTGCCGGAACCTCAAAGCCATCGCGGTACTCGCGTGTCGTTTTTGCGTTGGCACTCGATGCATTTTCGCCGATAAATTGCTGGCGGTCATTATCAAATTCGAGCGCTGGTCCGAGGATCCAGCTCTCGGCCGGCAGTTCACCGCCGTTGGCAACGGCGTAAAGCATGGTGGATTCACGCAGCCGGGCCAGCATATCGCGTTGTCTTACGTCATCTGAAAAGGCTGCTTCCAGTTCGTCGACTTCGGCGGCCTGACCCAGCTGATACGAAATGTTCGCCATATGCGCCATCGACGATGAGTTGGCAGCCACCGCGCACTCCGAACGGAGATTGCTGCGATCACCGGCTAACGCCCCCTCCACAAAATTGATCATATGGGCGTTCAGTCCGTCCTGACCGTCTTGCGATTCGTCACGCGAAAAGGCATCTTCCCGGCCGTCATGCCACGTGAACTGTCCACTTCCCCGACCGCCAACGAAACGGCCCTTGTCGGTTTCCACGATCACACCTACTCCGCGTCCAAACGGCGCGCCCCGTCCTCCTTTGAGATCCATCACCTCAAAACAAAATGGAATACCGTTCAGCTCGCCGGCGCAAGCCATAATGTTTGGTGTGTTACCGGCATCTTGCCAGCCAAACCGATTGCCTGCGGACACCATCCGGGTCGGCAACGCCTCAGGATCACCCAGGGCCCAATTCATCATGTCCCATTCGTGTGGCCCCTGGTTGCCCACGTCTCCGTTGCCTGTATTGAAGTCCCAATGCCAGTCGTAATGAAAACCAGGCCGCATCAACGGCTCATCGCGGGCCGGTCCCAGCCACAGTTCGTAGTTGATGTGATCGGGTAACTCCAGCGGTTCATCCAGCTTGCCGATCGATTCACGCTCGCGGTGACAAGTGCCATGCACGCTGGTCACCGTGCCATAGTGTCCTTCACGCAGCTTTTCAAAAAAGGATGTACAACCCGAATCTGAACGATTTTGAAAACCGCATTGCACGATGCGATCGGTTTCCCTCGCGACTTTCACAATCGCGCGACTTTCCATCATGTTGTGCGAAATCGGCTTCTCAATGTACACATGCTTGCCGGCCTGACAGGCGAGGATGGTCAGCAGCGCATGCCAGTGGTTGGGAGTGGCCGAGGCAACCGCGTCGATGTCATCGCGGCTGAGGATTTCACGAAAATCGTCGGTGCGGAACAGTTCCTGATCATCCGGTTTGTAATCGGCGAGGATGTTGGAATCGGCATCGCACAAGGCAATCAGGCGGGCGTCTTCGGTTGAATTCACTGCGCCGATCAACGCTCGTCCGCGTGACGCAAACCCAATGACTGCCATTTGCAGTTTGTTGTTCGATCCCATCACGTTAGCGTAGGATCGCGCGCTGGTTACCAGTGACAATCCGGTGGCGGCTCCAAGGGCCGCAGATCCCTGTACAAATTGACGCCGGTTAATACTCATCGCGCTCCTCCGAAATAGCAGGCTGAACTTCGTCCAGTATATCAACCGACGCAGACCGCGCGACGGGGAGCTAGATCAATTCCGGATCCGACATAATCTCGACCAGAGCCGGACCATCCCATGCCAGCGCCTCCGCAAGTGCCCCCGCGACCTGACCAACATCGGTCACGCGAACGCCTCGCCCACCACAATTGTCGGCAAACCTGGCGAAGTTCGGATTGTGCAGGGAGGTTTGCCACACGTTCCACTGTCCGGCACGTTGCTCCTTGGAAATCTTTCCCAACTCGTTGTTATGGAGCAGCACATGCGTCAGATTCATGCTGTATTTCACGGCTGTCGTGAACTCGGCAAGATATTGGCCCAGTCCGCCGTCACCGGAAACGGACAGGACCTGCCGCCCGGCAAACATCGAATCAGGTTCCTGGGTCGCGGCCCAGGCACCGAGTGCAGCGGGCAATGCGAACCCGATCGATCCAAGATAACCTGACATGAGAACGCTCTGTTGAGCGCACTCGAAGTAGCGACCAAACGAGTACGTGTTGTTACCGACATCGACGGCGATAATCGCGTCTTCATCAACCGCCGATGATAATTCATGAAAGATCGTCGCCGAGTTTACACCCTGTCCGCGATCGTCGGCTCTGCGGCTCAGCTTTTCGTCGCGCCAGATTTTCCAGCGCCCGGCAATCTCGTCAGTATGGTCCCCGGATTTGTTGTTTTTCAAATCTGTAACTAACCGCTGACAGACGACTTCGATATCACCGTTCACCAGACAGTCGACCGCGTGGAACTTGGCCAGCGTCATGGGGTCGATGTCCACCTGTATCGTGGGCTTCTTGGGAGTGATGCCAGTGTGATTGGAAAACGAAGCGCCCAGTACCAGCAAAACATCCGATTCATTCATGAAGTGAGAAGCGATCGGCGTTCCGCTGCGACCCAATACGCCGCAGCCCAGCGCGTGGTGATCGGAAATCAGCCCCTTGCCCTTGAACGTTGTCAGAACCGGGCAGCCCAGTTGCTCGGCGAGTGCAGTCACCGAGCCCATAACGAAACGCGCCCCGTGCCCCACGATGAAGACCGGGCGTCGGGCGTCCGCCAGCATTTCCCGCGCGCGTGCGTAAGCGTCCTCGGGTGGCGCAATCCGCCGCGAGGCGAGACGACCGGCCGGATCGGAGGGTGACGCATTGGGCGCGGCGTGCCCGGCAATTTCGTCGGGAAACACGAGGTGTGAAACCGACTGGTTTACCAATGCGGACTTGCACGCCAGGGACATTAATTCCACATGATTTGAATTGGCCAGAACCGTGTGCGAATAGTCGGCCACTTGTCCGAACGCTTTCTCGAGCGGGATCTCCTGAAAGTTGTGACGCCCCAGCACCTGACTGGAAACCTGACCCGTTAAAGCAATAACCGGCGCCTGGTCGACATGTGCGTCCCACAATCCGGTAACCAGGTTGGTTGCACCAGGCCCGGCAATAGCGAGGCAGGATGCCGGCCGCCCCGTTAACTTGCCGTACGCCGAACAAGCAAACGATGCGGCGCCCTCATGCCGAATTCCGATGTATTGCATGTGACCCTGTTCCGACTGACGACGCAGCGCATCGGCAACATACAAATTTGAATGTCCGACCATGCCGAAACACCACTTCACCCCCCAATTCGTCATGGTGGACACCATCACATCGGAGACGGTTTGTTCGTGCGCAGGGTCCTGGGGCAAGGCGACGTAAACTCCGTCATTGCGAACTTCCACGTCAAACACCGGCACGCCGTCGTCGAAATCACCTGGCGGTTTGCCGGACAAGGGACAATAGTCCCAGCCGTGCCAGGGACAACGTAACAATCCGTTTTCAATTGAGCCTTCACCCAGCGGACCGCCCTGGTGCGGACAGCGATTATCCAGCGCACCGTACTTTCCGTCATGGTGTGTCATGCATAATGTGTCCTTGCCAATCGTTACCGACTTGACGCGACCTTCGGGCAGTTCTTCCGGCTCCAGTGCCTTGTGCCACTGCATCGACATGCCAATGCTCCACGTTGAGTTGTTGTCGGGATCAACCAGTTATCAATTCACGGCTGGCGTTCATGGCAGAGTCGACAAAGCGGTTCGCCACCTCGGCCGCTTGATCTGCATCGCCCATTTCCTGCGAAGTCAGTACCGCGCCAAACCACGAGTTGGTCCAGTGACCAGCGTCCAGCGACGGCAAATGTTCGGGTCGCTCGACTCCGTAAGGGTTAATGTAAAAATACGGCTCGTCGTTATTGTGGTCGCCAATTGTAAAGCCTCCGCCGATACTGGCCCCTTCCTGTTCCAAGTCAATCCAGAAACCCATGTCGAAATGGTGCGGCCAGACTCGCAATTCACCTTGCGGC
>JBPCVB010000793.1:0-2735 GCA_051010855.1 Pirellulaceae bacterium
ACCCAATTTTGGCCGACCGGGACCAATCCTGAAATTGCGCCCGGTTCCAGGCGGAACGCTTCTTCTTCCAGCATTTGCCGTCCGCCGTGTTTCTGGATCGGGGGCACTTCGCCATAGTGGGCACGGGAAGCCGGTTCGATCGAATATTGATGAGCCAGTTCGCCAAAGTACTTTTCAGTCTGGTTGGCCTTGGCCATCTCCCACACTCGTTGGGCAGTTCGTTGATCAGAAAGGACGATCGCGAGGGCTTCGACACGTGGTCCAAAGTTGGCTTCAAAGCCCTTTTGCATGTCTTCTTCAGTCACCTGCACATTGCGAGCCACGATCTTTTTCATGGCTACAGTCGGCCAGACCTCATCCTGCACATAGATTTCGACTCTCGACGAGTCGCCCTGCGTCACGTACTGGATCCACTTTTCCATGTCCGCAGATCCGTCGGCCTGTGTGATACCGAATTCAATCGCCGCACGGCGAATTTCCTGCTGCAAGTCAGCATCTACTACGGATTCGCCAACCTGTTGCAGTTTTTGCATGATCAACGAGCGGTTGATTTCGCTTTGCAACACATCGCGACCAAACCGTGCCAGGCACTCTTCGTAAACCTGTTGCAAAGTGATTTGATGACCGTTGATCGTGGCCGCGACACCCGGCATTTGCTGACGCAGCTCTGGATTGTTGAACACATTAACGATTTCCGAGTTCTCCTGCATTTGCTGGAACAGCTGTGCAGCGGCGTCGCCCAGTCGTGATTCCCGAATCTCTTCGCGAATTCGTTCTTCGGCCAGGGTCTGTTGCTCCGGAGGCAACTCGGTGGCCTGATAATGTCGTTCGCATTTAATAATGATGAACTGCCCGGACAACTGGATCACATCAGAGACCTGTCCGACTTCCAGTGCGAAGGCTGCATTTTCCAGGTCGGGCTCGCCCATGTTGCGACGCAACGGTGGCAGCAGCCCGCCGACCGAGGCACTGTTTGGATCGACCGAATGATCGATCGCCAGACGGCTAAACTGTTCCGGGTTGGCACGTGCCTGAGTCAGAATTTGCTGAGCTTTCTCCGGCGAATCCAGCGCAATGGCACGCACCTGCACCTTGGCGCCAAATTCGCTCTGCAACTGCATTTGGACATCCTCATTGGATACTTGTGTCATTGATGAAGCGAGTCGTCGCAGAGCCAACTCGGTCCAGATGATCTCGCTACGCAATTTGCGTGGCGTCAGATCGCGTTCGGAACAAATCAGTTCCACATACTTTGGTGATGACATGCCAAATTTGGTCGCGCGGCGCTGAATTTCCGCATCGATGTCAGCATCGGTTACTGCGATGCCTTCGGCCTGACACTGTATTGAAATCAAACGATTGTTGATCATGCTTTCGATGACCGGTTCACCAAAGCGGCGTGCCGATTCCTGAAGCAGGTGTTGACGGGTGATCTGTTGGCCATTGACGACCGCCATGATCTGCATCTGTTGGTCAGCGGCAGGTTGGCCAGTCGATGGGGCCTGATCCTGTGGCGCCGCATACGCGATAGTTCCGAACAAAGACACGGCACATAAGGCCAGGGTCTGGAGCGGGGCCGACAGAGAGCGGCAGCGTGAGCGTGACATCGGGTTCCTCCTTAAACCTGCGGTCGCACAATCATTGTGCCCGGCGAATGAATTTTTTTGGATCGTGCCTTGCATGAGTTGGGGCTAACGCCCGCTGCAGGCGGTTAGCGGAGGAGTATACGGAAGAGCCCGACCGCTGCTCAATACAAATCCAGATAGCAGTTGGCTGATAGCGGTCAGAGGTTGGGCGTCAGACCACAACTCTCAAACAAGAAAAGGCGAGCGAAATGGATTCGCTCGCCTTGATATGTTTTTTTGGTAACAGGGCCGATTAGCCGCTGACATTAAGTGCCAGGGCGAAATGGACGGCTCGTATCAAATTGCTCATTCCAATTTTGGTTTTGGGGAATCGAGCGATTGAATTGACCACTGTTGGGGATCCGATCGAACTGACCGCCGCTGGGAATCTGGATCGACGAGTTGGTGGCCGGTGCCCGATGATAGGGCGTCAGGTGCTGATTGATACGTTGGTTGTCGGAAATGGTCCGATCGATTCCTGAATTGGGTTGAATCCGTGACTCGGTACTGTATGGCGAATAGATCGGTGGATTCGCCTGAATCGGTTGAGGTGTACGAATTCCGGAATTGATCGGTGCAGGCTGACGCAACAAACGGGTGGCCGAGTTATCGATGGGCTGTTCGGGAGCAATCTGGACCGGAGCGTTACCCTCAATAATCGTTCCGTTCTGGAAATGCTGGCCGGAGGTGTTGATATCTGACCAGGGTGAATAGTAATCGGTTTGCCAGCCCGGATTCTGGGTTTGATAGCCAGCGCTCCAGCGAACACCAATCTGGCGTGCCATGTTACGCAGCGGTTGGCGCCGCTGAGCCATTAGTTCAGTGCTTGAAACCAGCATGGCGACCAGTACGGCAAGAGAAACAGTCCAACGCAACATGACAATACTCCAAAGTCAAACGAACCAGCAAAGAGAGGAAGTCTTTTGCAGTTTCATCGTGATTTGGGCGGGCCGATGATTTGCCTATGATGGTCGATCGCGGAAAAAACCAAGCGTCGCCGGCGATCACGCTGACTGTACGCAATTGGACCTTATCGAAAACTTTTTGCGCGATACGCAAGAGAGCGCATGGAAGGACGGAAGGGGATAGCAGGAATGCGCCTGCGGGTCC
>JBPCVB010000794.1:0-2686 GCA_051010855.1 Pirellulaceae bacterium
GGATGGGACTAATGACCCAGGCACCAAGTATCTTGAGCAAAACACCAAGTTTGAAATAGGCTGCCTCGAAACCGACGATTCCCAGCCCAGTGCCGAATACACCGCCCACGATGGCTTGCGATGTAGACACGGGGGTGCTGGTAAAGGTCGCCAAGGTGACAAAAAAGCCGGCCGACAGCAGAGCAACCAAAATCGCCAGATCAGGCAGTCGATCATCGGGAAAATATTGACTGAACTCCGGGGGCAGAGACTCCTGGTTGTGCGATTCGTACACCGCCGCTTCGGAGATCACGATTCCCTTGCCCACGGTTTTCATAACATGATGACCCTGCAACACGCCGCCCAGGATGACAAATACTGCCATCAACAACGCGGCTTTTCGAAAAGAAATAATCTGGGCGCCGACCGTCGTTCCAATGCAATTCGCAGCATCGTTGGCGCCGATATTCCAGCCCACATAGAATGCAGCCGCAAGCAGAATGCCGACAATCAGGATTTCCATGTTGATTGGGCCAAAACTCTTTGCTCGATCTGACCGGCATGCCGGCAAGTCGATTATCGTCGTACTGAAAAAACAGAATCGGGCGCAGAGACGCCAAGCCTGCTTGATGATTGCTAACAAATGTTAATATGTTCTTAACAATGTTCCAGCACACTTGTATCGACGGGAAAGCCGCGAGCGCGCCAACACGCACAGGTTTTCACAGGACAGCATGCGAAAATGCTTAACGTTCGCAGCAAAATTGAGTGCCATACTTGCTGCCATCGACAACTCAGAGACGGCGTAGCACTTCTGCCAAAACGGACCTGCCTACTGGTATTTGAGCAGCCGAAAATCACCGGAGCGATTGCGTGTGTCGTGCCAGACTCCCGTGATTTCGCCACCGTTGTCGATCGCCTGGTAGCTGCAAACGTAGCCCGCTTCTCGCTGTTGAAAAACAAAAATACGAGTGGCTCCGTCGCCTTCAAACCCACCGGTAATGATCGCGTCGCGCTCGGTGCCTGACACGAGTCCCACGAATTGGCCTGTCACAACCCCGTCAACATCGGTGAACTTGATCGTACATATCTTGTCTTCGTGATCCAGCTCTGAATTAACGTGATCATCCCAGGCAAGTTGCCACTGTCCTGTCAGTGATCGGCGAGTGGCTTCGGGCAACGCGCTGTCAGCCCACAGGCCTCGATGGGCGTCAAGACGAAAGTCGACTTCCAATTGATCGACTTCGCATTCCTGCTGCTGTTCCGAAACTGCATCCAACTGATTGCCTGGCTCCAGCTGATTGCCGGGCAATTGCACTTCTTGCGAGCCGGTAATGCAGAGGCACAAACTCAACACACTTAATAAGGGCAGCGACATGGGTGGACTCCCAGCTTGAAATTCGACAACCGGATGATTTTGCCAGCTGAACTTTCGACGCAGCAATACCAATGCAGTTTCGCAAATTGCCGGATTTTTTCCCTCATCCGTCGAAAACGTCGTTAGGGTGTTGTTTCAGATTCGATAATTTTTTCGGTGGGATTATCGACCATTCCAAGAAACTCCAGCAATCGCCAGTTCAGGCCCGATTCGTAGCGACTGATGATGATCCGCGCCTGTTCCTGCTTGTTTCCGGCAATGCAGTGTTGCAACAATCCCGGCACCTGCCGTTCCAGCAAATGGACATGTGGCATGACCAGTCGCAGGCTGCGCGAATCCTCGCTATCGATCGCCTGGTAAATGTGGCTAGCCTTGATCCGGCACAAACCAGTACCCACACACGATTGCAGCAACGCCAGGTAATGGTGATTAATGGCAAACTCAGGCAAATCGGCGAACAGGTTGACCCCGGCACGCGATGCCGCACCGCGCGTTGCAATCGATTCCCACAAACGCGTGGCTGCAAGTGAGGCATCATCGGATTTGGATTCTTCATTCAACCAGGTCCGAAGCGATTCGACCCCTGGCAACCCGCGGCTCAACATCAGAAAGTCTGCCAGCCAATCAAGAGAGTCAATTTCTGATTCGGGCGTGTCTGCCAACAGGCGTCTGAGTTGATCGATTTGTTGTGAAGAGCTGGATTTGGCAAACAGCTCCAGTAGCCACTGCTCACTCTCGCCTGGAGTGGTCTGGAATTCTGGTTCGTTGGCGTCGAATCGCTTGATTCGGGCAATGGCCCGGGCGCGGATGCCCGGGTCAAGGCCTCCCTGCCTGCGAGCTTCCAAAAGTGATGTTGTCAGGGTATCAGCGAGGGTTTCGTCGAGAGCGATGGCAGCGTTCAGGTCAAAGATGGCTTCGTCGAGTCGGCCGCGTTGCAGGTAGGACAAACCTCGGACCTGATAGGCTTCCGCGTTTTGCGGGTTCCATCGCAAGGACCTGGTCGCAGCCACAATGGCCCGATAATAATCCTTCAGCTGGAAATGCGTTAGCGCCAGCAGCGAGTTCGATTCCGATGTTTCGGTACCGTTCAGGATGGCGACTTCCAGCACCTCCCGCGCAACACCCGCATTTCCGGATTCGAGCAGGGTCCTGGCTTTATCAAGAGCTGTTGGTTCCGGTTCGGGATACGGAACACGCCAGGTCGTGCGGATGCCCAGTCGCTCGGCTTCCTGCAAGGAATGGGTGGCGGCTTCATTTTGCCCCAATGCAGCAAGTGCCCTGCTACGCACCAGAAACGCGCGACCGTTGCCGGGCTGCAGGCGAATGGCT
>JBPCVB010000795.1:0-2901 GCA_051010855.1 Pirellulaceae bacterium
CCCTTGATCTTGCTTTCGAAGTCCAGCACCCAAAAACAACCGCCGCGATCGTCGTAGTTCGCTTGCAGGTCCAGCAAATCGGCTTCGGCACCGTCCAGACAGACGCGATCTTCGTATTCCGCGTACACAACGCTGATCAAATCAATGACGCCCTGACAGTCCTGGTTGGTGGCAAGCCTGATCATGATCGATTCGGTCTCAACCGATTAACGGTACTCATCTCTGCGGCGGACCTATACGATAGACCTCGCAAATACCCGCGACAACGGTGGAGGTGCACTGATGAAAGTCGCTGTGACAGGCGGAACCGGCTTTATCGGTCGCTACATTCTGCGTCAGCTGGCCGCTGACGGTCACGAACTCAAGGCCTGGAAACGTGAATCGAGCGACATCAGCGGTCTGGAAGCGCTGGACATCGACTGGATTGAAGGCTCGTTGACCAATGTGCCCTCGATGAATCAGCTCGTTGAGAGTTGTGATGCGGTCGTACATTCGGCCTTGTGGAAACCCGGCGCCACGTTTCGCGGAGGCGAAGGCCAGGTAGCGCGGTTTGCCGAGGTCAATGTCGTTGGCACACTGCAGTTGATTTCTGCGGCGATCGAAGCTGGCGTCGACCGATTTGTCTTCCTCTCTACGTGCGCAGTCCACGAGATCATCCTCGATGACCGGCCACTGGACGAAGCCCATCCCTTGTGGACGACCCACCATTACGGGGCTCACAAGGCAGCCATCGAGCAATTCGTACACAGCTTTGGGTTCGGACAGGCCTACAACATCAGTGCCCTGCGTCCAACCGGTGTTTACGGCGTCAACCGTCCGGTTGAGCGCAGCAAATGGTTCGATCTGGTTCGCGAAGTAGCCTCCGGCAGCAAGGTCCGAGTCAAGGGCGGCGGCAAAGAGGTACATGCTGCGGATGTGGCACGCGCCGTGGCCATTCTTCTGAATGCTGAAGATACAGCCGGACATTGTTTTAACTGCTATGACCGCTATATCGCCCAAATCGAGGTGGCGCAGATCGCCAAAGAGCTATCCGGTTCAGATGCCATCATTGCGGGTGAGCCCAAACAACCCAAACACGAAATCGAGACCAAAAAAATTCGAGCTTTAGGTATGGAATTTGGTGGAACACCGCTGCTGCGCGAGACGATTGGGAAACTGATCGATTCAGATTAGTGTGTCACAAACATGACGTTGAGCGCCGGACTGGGTTCTCTCTTTGCGGCTCCGCGGCTCCGCGAGACATCTTCCCGCTCTACTTGCCATCCATGCCGACACGTGTCAGCGCGTATATGGCAAACGTGGCCAGCCAGTGTTCGCCTTCGTAGTGGCCGCTGAAAATGTACTTGAATCCGGTCGCCGCATGGTCCGTTGCCGAATCAAGCAAGACCCGTTTGCGCGGGTCGTTGTCGTCCAGGGCGCTGGCAATGCCTTGCAAACACCAGGCACGGGACAGGTCCAGACCAGCCAGATGCACAATCTTGCCGTCAGTGACGTCGGATACTTCGACAGGTTGCAGCAGCGTGTGATCATTGGTGGTTCCCAGTGCGGGCAGAAATCCGGAAAGCCACTCCGAGAACTCACGGCGATCCAGCACGCGACGCATCAAGTCGGCTTCGTTGAGTCCCGATGAAAAGAAGTCTTCGCCGGAAGGCTCATACGCGGCGGGGTAATCGCGATCGTTCAGATAGTAGTCGCGGCTGCGGTTGACGATCAGCTCCTCCAGCTCCTTGTTCCCGATGGCTCGCGCGTAATCAAGGGCCTGGCCCAGGGCAAACCCGGTATCGGGATGCACACCGGTGCGAATCGGGTAGCTGAGTTTGGGCAGATAGTCATTAACCCGCTCCAGCAGGATCTCTTCCAGCGGACGCAGATGTTCACGCCACTGGTTGCCTTGCTGGTCGTCCCATTGCTCCAGTTCGGCAATCAGTCGCCACGCCCACGCCCACCCATACATTCGCTCGAAGCTGCGATTGTGTTTTTGACGAAAATACTCGGCTTCGGTTTCCAGGTTTGCCGCGGTCAGGTGCTCGTCGAGTTTTTCGCGGATCTCATCTACACGTGGATGATCGGGGTGCAAGCGGATCAACCGCACCAGCATCCAGTGTCCGTGAATGCTGCTATGCCAATCGAAACACCCAAAGAACGCCGGATGCATTTCTCGTGGCGATTGAACTCCTTCGGGTCCCGCCATCACATTGGAAGGCTTGTTGGGATATTCCTGATCCATGCCCTTGAGCGCCAAATCGGCAAAAGCAGAAACCTGTGCACCCGTCAGTGAATCGCCCAGTTGGGGCAGGTCCGGTTCCTGGGCATATCCCTTACTCATCGCGATTCCCCCAAACAAAATGGCGGCCAGAATCCAGCGCATGGTCATTCCCTCCAGCAATCATCAACCGGGTCGACATTGACATTCACCGACAGGTCGCGTGGAACACAAACCGGTTGGTGGTAGAATCTATACGATATCGCGCGGCTACTTCCTGCACTACCGGATGATTTGGGCGTGAATCCCTACTTGAAAAAACTTGGTGTGGACTCCCCCGACCCGAATCACTTCGAGTTGCTGCATATCCGGCACGATGAAGTCGACGGGGATGTGATCAAGGCGGCAGCCAAAAAAGCATTGCATCGCCTGGGCTCTGATCCCGACGACGATTCGCATGGTGACTGGAAACACGTTCAGCGGCAGATCAAACAGGCCTATCACTGCCTGATCGATGACCAGCAGCGGACGATTTACACGGCCACTCTGGTGGAACAGCAATCATCTGCTGACGTCGCCGACCTGGAAGACTTTTCGTTGACGGTCCATGACGGCGACGAACAGGATACGGAAAGCGGGCTGGATACCGTCACGGACGAGTTGCGGGCAGAAATTCAAAGCGCGGAACAATCCAGGCC
>JBPCVB010000796.1:0-4663 GCA_051010855.1 Pirellulaceae bacterium
CTCAAACAGGAAGTAAACAGTTTAGGTAACGGTTTCCAAAGAGCAAACTTCGTGGCTCGAAACGCGGTTATTTCTTCCCTTGGCCTTCCCGAAAAAAAACTGGATTTGCCTCTTGCAGACCGCCGACTCAATAGGTAACCTGTCGGTTACATATTATGAGCACCGCCATTAACCCTACCGATCTCGTGTTTCAGGCGCTGGCCAGCCAGCCGCGACGCCAGATTATTGATCTGGTGATTCAGTCGCCCGGCTGCAGCGTCAACGATCTATGTGAGCACTTTGAGTTCAGTCGCATTGCCGTGATGAAACACCTGAAGGTGCTGGTTGAGGCGAGGTTGATACTGTCACGCAAGCAAGGCCGTACGCGTCAGCTGTTCTTTAATGCGGTACCAATTCAGATGGTTTACGATCGCTGGACCAGCGAATTCAGCCGGTTCTGGGTCACCCAGGCGGTTGATCTGAAATACAAGGTGGAAGGAAAGAGCCGCGCAAAGAAAGCCACGAAAAAAAGTCCTGCCAGGAGCAAGCAGGCAAGAGGCAAGTCCGCAACCAGGACGTCGATCGCCACAGTCAAGAAACCTGCCAAACGAAAGGGCAAACGAAAATGAACGCCAAATCGCACGCCAAATCCAAAACCGACGCTCCTCCCACAACCACTCAGGTCTCGCAGTTCACCATTGCCGCTCCGATCCAGCAGGTCTGGGACACGTTAACGCAGGAAGGCGAGGTGCTGCCCTTCTTCTTTGGTTCGGTCATGCACACCACGACCCTGGGACCCGGTGCCCCGATTCGCATGCGGACACCCAACGGAAAATACACCGGAGTGGTTGGCGACGTGCTGGAATTTGAACCGCCCCACAAATACTCAATGACATTCAAGTTCACCAATTTCGACGACGCTGTGTGCAAGGTCACTCACGAATTGCGTGAGATTGACGGCGGAACGGAATTCACACTGACATCGGAAGCGATTCCGGTCGGTACGAAGACTGAAAAGAACATGAAACAGGGCGGCGAGATCATCACCAAAACACTCAAGGCCTGTGTGGAAACCGGCAAGCCGACCGTCATGGCACGCTTCATTATGCTGATGGGCAAACTGTTTGCGTTTATGACGCCCAAACAAAGCCTGTCGGATAACTGGCCCATGGATCGCAAGACACCAATCGGCGGCGACTTTTGATTTATCCCCAATCGCGTACACCTCGGACAAAACCAACGACTCGGATTTACAGGACAACCTCATGATCAAGAACATCGTGGCAGTCGTCGCCGGATATCTGTTTTGGACGGTGATCTTTCTGGGCGGCGGCGCGGGGATTCGCTCGCTGCGTCCGGCGGTTCACGACGAAAACGGTTTGACGACCGATACTTCAACGCTGGTCATCTACCTGGCGATCAGCATCGTGGCTTCGCTGACTGCCGGATTCGTGTGTGCCAAATTGGCTGAATACAAATCGTGGAAGTTCGTCACGATTCTTGCTGTGTTGTTACTGGCCACGGGGATTCCGGTGCAGTTGTCTGCGGGCGCTGCTTTGCCGGTCTGGTACAACGCCGCGTTTTTGCTGCTCCTGGTCCCGGTGACATTGATTGGAGGCTTGTCCGGCGGACTGAAGCTGGATGCTGGCCGCTCACGCAAGACCGGGCAAGAGGAGTCATCCAAGGCGGGATAGTGGTTCCGGTCGCAACCCCCTCGCTCGTGCTCGTGCTCGTGCTCGTGCTCGTGCTCGTGCTCGACAACGACAACGACAACGACAACAAAGATCTTATGCGTCAGATTGCCAGGCGTACTCGTCCAGATCGATCCGACCACGCTTGTCAAACTTGATTCCCTCGTCTTCCAGCTGTTCGCGTTGAAAGTCTTCGGTTTCCGGGCGACCGCGACCGCTGATTTCGCCACGGGAATTCACAACACGAAACCAGGGAATGTCCTCACCCGGCGGCAGATCGCGGAGCACTGCCCCGACTTGTCGCCAGTTTTTTGGCAATCCGGCCAGACGCGCGATTTGTCCGTAGGTTGCTACCCTGCCCCGCGGGATCAGCCCGACGACGGTCAGAATCATTTGCTGATTGTCGTCGAGCGCCATGCTTGGTTACTTCTTTTTGCGCGGACTGGACTTTTGTTTGGCGGGCAAGTTGCCGACGAAATCGAGTGCCAGCTCCAGAATCGCGGAGCGGGTTCCGGTGTTGCGAATAGCCGCTGGACCGAGATCGACCATGCCGCCCATGGGTCGCCCGGTAAACGAAAGTGGATCGATGCCCCGCAGCCGCAGGGCGGCCGCTTCGTGTTCCTTGCCGACGCGGGCCATGCCACCGCCCTTGTGCACGCCGCAAATCATGTTGCCATTGAGCAGGAAGCACAGCCCACCAAACATTTGCTTCTCGGTAATGCCTTTAACGCCAGAGAGGGCGTCGCGAAGAACTTGTGCCTGGGTTTCACTGTACGCCATCACGAATGCCAAAAGCAGATCATGTGGACAACGGGCTATGCCGGTTCCTGCTTATTGGCCAGGGCATCCAGCAACGAATTGAATTCATCCTGACAGCAGGGGCAGTTATTCAGGTGGTTTCGCACCACTTCCATAGCATCGGGGATCGACTTGTGAGCCAGCTCCAGTTCGACAAATTCGGCGATGCGGCCAAAGCACCCGTCGCAGTCGATCGAGTCGGGCGTCGTGCCTTCGACGATCTGCATCAAAATATTCAGTTGTTTGTCGCTTAGAGTCATGGTTATTGTCCCATTCCCAGCGCCGTGTGAATGTCTTGCCAGTCGTACCCGGCCTGGTCAAACCCTTTTTTTAATGACTTGCGGGCATCGTGGACCAATTTGTAAACGGCGTTGCGGTTGCTCCCTGTCTTCTCAGCGATCACGTCGACCGGCATGCCTCCCAGCAATGCCTGCATGGCAATCCGCTGCTTTTCGCTAAGGTTATCTATTAGTGATTTAAGTGTTTCCATAATGGCGGAACGCATCATGTTGGATTCCGGTGCATCCTGCGCCGCCGGAACATCGATCCGCAAGGCATCGTCTCCCGACAGGCCTTCCAGTGACACATCCTGAAAACGCTTGCGGCGAAATTCATTGACCGCCAGTCGTACGCCAATCGTCATGGCCCAGGTGGTCAGTTTGCTGCGACCCTCAAATGTGTCGATTTGATCGAGCACACGCAGCGTGGTGTCTTGCGCAATATCCTCACAGAAGGCATCGTCCACGCCCTTCTTCAGGAAAGCCGACTTAAGTCCGCGCACGAGGAACGTACGCAGGTCTCCAATCGCCGCCTGCCTGACATCCTGGTCATCACTGGTTAGTTCAGTGACCCAATCGCGTTCGGTTGTATCCATCCAGCACCTTCAAAATCAGATGGCCAGTCTGCACTTTGCTCGACCGGAGCCGGGATACCTGGTTGTATCAGTCAATTGCCCTGTATACCAGTCGTGGCGGGCCGCGGTGCCCTTACACCGGTTTTTGGAAAATTGCAGAATCAGGAAGCGACCGGGGAAGCCGCTGGATCCGCGTCATAGCCGGATTCCGGCAAGGCCCCGGGCTCATCGAGCGTGGGTGGCTCGTGCGATTCCAATTCCTCGGGCGGCCGGGTTGCGGTCTCTTCAGTCGAGGTGCTGGTTGATCGTCGCTTCCCGCGGAACATTCGGCCCATGCCCTGCTGTGTGTCGACCATCAAGGTAAACAGCGTGGGGATCAGGATCAGCGTAAACACGGTCGACACCGCCAGCCCGCCCAACACCACGCTGCCCAGTCCGCGATACAACTCGCTACCTGCTCCCGGAAAGAACACCAGTGGTGACAAGCCGAAAACCGTGGTGGTCGTGGTCATGAAGATCGGCCGGATTCGTTTGCGTACGCTTTCCAGCACGGCAGTGCGTGGTGTTTGGCTCTCGGTGCGCATCTGGATCAGTGCCTGGTGCACAATCAGAATCGCGTTATTGACGACCGTACCGATGAGAATCACGAAGCCGAGCATGGTCAGCACGTCAAGATTCTGCGGAGGGTCCCCGCGCCAGCCGAGGTAGACGCCCAGCATTTTTAAGCCCAGCAATCCGCCAACGGCGCCCATTGGCACGCTAAGCATGATTACAAACGGATAGCTGAAAGATTCAAACAATGCGGCCATCAGCAAAAACGTAATCAGGATGGCCAGCAACAGATTCCACCTCAGTTGCGACCAGGTGTTGGCCAGTTTGTCCGCGGTTCCGCTCAACACGATCTGGTATCCGCCGGCCAACTCTCCTCGTGATTCGAGGTTGTCAACGATGTTGTCCTGAACAGTGGCGATCGCCTGTTCCAGTGAAACATCGTCGGGCGGGGTGACTTCGATCGAGATGGCCCGTTGTTGTTCGCTGTGGTTGATCTGCTCGGGACCGGCACCGCGGCGAATCTGCGTAAAGGAATCGAGTCGAACCGGATTGGGTTCGTTGGGCGTAGCGATGTATTGTTCGCGCAGTCGCTGCACGCTGGATTTCCAATCCGTCGTGCCCGTGACCACGAGGTCGATCTTTTCGCCTTCGATGAAGTAGTCACCGACGTATGCCCCGTCGACCAGCGCGTTGACCGTTGAACCGATTTCCTGCACGTCCATGCCCAGCGGATTGGAAAGTTCCGGACGCGGTATGATGTGCACTTCGGGACTGGACAAATCCAGGCTGG
>JBPCVB010000797.1:0-6220 GCA_051010855.1 Pirellulaceae bacterium
TTGTAGGTCCGGCCACACTGCCCTTGGCCCGTCTGTCGCAGGTTACCGGTCAAACGGCCGTGGCCACATCAACAAACGTGTCCTGTTCGCGACCCTTCACCGGGCACGTTTGCCATTCGACTCCTGCCATCATGCAGTTGATACCGGAGCCGATGCCCAACAATAAGGCATGATCGCCGGGCTGCAGCCTGTTTTCTTCAATGGCCCGGGCAATAGTTACCGGAAGGGCTGCTGAACCTGTGTTGCCGAGTTCGGAGAACGTGACGAAATCCCGCTCGGGGTCCAACTTGAGGATTTCAAGGGTGAGCGTGCGGTGGGCGCCGCCTACCTGGTGGTTAAACGTGTGCTGAATCTCATCGCGAGTCCAGCCGGATTGAGCGAGATATCCTTCTAACGTGAGTCGACCGGTCTCAACGCCCTGCAACATCAGCGTCTCCGAATCGGTTTCCATCAGCGGTTGCATGCCGCCGCCCGCCTGATCGCTCAGGCTTTGACAAAGATCATGGAACTTTGTGTGCGCGCGACAGACGGCGTGTGTCAGATGCGTTTGCGTCTTGCTAATGGATTCATGAGTCAACAAAACCGCGCAACTGGCTGCTCCGATCGTCAGGGACGCAAAGGAAGACTTGATGCTTTTGCGCGTTAGCGTTTGATTGTGATTCAAGGCATCGATGGTTGTGTCGACCAGGCCACGTCCATTCTCCGATCCCACGACCAGAGCAGCCTCAATTTGCCCCAACTCGATCATGTTGGCCGCCTGCAGCATGCCGTTGATGATGCCCAGACAGGCGTTGGACACGTCGTAGATCACACACTCAGCGGGCAGCCCGACGATATGATGCACGCGGCAGGCCGTGGCCGGCTCGAGATGGTCGCGACAAACGGAACCATGGACCAGGAGCCCCACCCGCGTCGGATCGAGATCGGCGGCTTGTAGTGCGGATTGGCAACTAACGACGCTGATGTCGCTCACACGGGTACCCGTGGGCCAAAAACGACGCTCGGCGATCCCCGTCATCAGTTCAAGCCGACCGGGGCGGAGTTTCAGGCGTTGGTAAAGCGGACTCAGTCGTGCTTCAATGTCTTCGCTGGTGACGACCGTCTGCGGCAAGGTGTAGCCAAAGGACTCGATGCAGACATGTTCAAAATTCATGGTTTTCCCGTGAATAAACGCGATATTCTCGACAAGGCCTGTACAACGCGAGCGGATTTAACCGCTAGCATTTTGGCCGCTGGCACAACGCAGCGTGCTATCAAAAACTCTTTGCTTCAAGATGTTGATTTCAGTTGCGTTGCCGTGCGTGATCGGGCACATTTGGCCCATCGTAATTTTCCTAACGATGTTTTACCGGGCGACAAGTCGCTCATCCCGCCAACGGGAAGGAAAGGGATTTTTCCAACCGAGATTGTCCGACAGGATCATGATGACCCGACGTCGGCAAGGTCACTCACCAGGCAGGCCGATCCATCGAAGATACTCGATTCCCAATCGAGATGCTGGAGGCCCGAGTGACACTTACCTCCATTCGAGCCTTCAACTCCTGACCGGAACGTCTCACCAACGTTTCCATTTTGGTCCACGAGGGACCTGTTTCTCAAGAGGGAGTTCCATATGTCCAAGCCAGTCATCGGCATTAATGCAGATTTTCGTCGCGCCCAGGGTAACCAACCTGCTTTCACGTACCTCGCTGCTGGATACTACGATTGCATTGCAGCAGCCGGAGGAATTCCACTGATCTTGCCTCCCTGTGAGGAAGAGGCCGATGTCTACGCAATCGTCGAAAAGCTGGATGGACTGGTGCTGATCGGTGGAGCGGATCTCGATCCACGTCGCGACGGGTTTATGTTGCATCCTTCGGTACGTCCGATGGAACCGCGACGTGAGGTCTTCGACCGCGTTCTGATGCGTGTGGCCGCCGAACGCCGCTTGCCTGTTTTTGGCATCGGCTCGGGCTTGCAATTGCTGAATCTCTCTCAGGGTGGCAACCTGTTTCTGCGCATTCCAGAGGACCTGCCGGACGCCATTCCGCATCGTGATGCCCAGGACATTGGTCACCGACACAGCCTCGACATAACACCGGGTTCCATCATGGAACGGGTTTATGGTGAAGGCGAGATTCGGGTGTGCAGTCGCCATCACATGGCAATCGACGAAGTCGCTCCTGGATTTGATGTTACCGCCCGCTGTCCCGATGGAGTGATCGAGGCGATCGAGAGCAACCAGTCCGACTGGTTTGCGATGGGAACACAATTCCACCCCGAAAGCGATTCCGCTTCGGCTCTGGATCTGCGCATCTTCGAGGAGTTCATCGAAGGCATTCAAAAGACACAACCAGTCCAGCTGCGGGTGGTCGCCTGATCACCTGCACCGCAACAGGACGGAGTCTGTTGCGTAATTGGGGGGCAATCGGATGTTGAGACCCAGCGAACCACGGAAGTCTCTTCGTTAGAGGCGTACGAAAACACCGATTGCTGGATTCCGCGGGATCGGCAGATGGAGCTGTCGATCCGCCGGCGGAATCGTGTACGCTTCGCTGTTCTCTGACAGGCCGCATGTCTTATGCGCAATCGAAACGAATTCGTGCAACTGATCGACCGATATCGCCTCGGTCAGGCACAGCGACTGGCCATAGGGTTGTCGCTGCCCAACGATTATCGGGCGATCCATGCCACAATGACCTTGGCCGAAGGACGCGGCAAATGGTTGCGTCCCCGCTGGTTCGAAAGCCGACAATTCGGTTTGGCTGACAGTATCTCAAGGGCCTGCCGCGAACTGGCAACCGCGCCAGCCAACTCCCGACTGGTTGGCGATCTGGTCCAGCTGCGGGCCGATTTGACTCGTTGCCTTGCTACTGCCATCGGCGATCTGACAGCGTTGTCCGGCAACCATGCGAGACTCTTGATGACTGCATGCGTACATGAACCGGGTTTGTGGCAAGAGGATTATGATGGCAAGCGGGCATGGCAACCGCTGTGCGAGCCGAGCCTGCTGGCCGAACTGGGCGGAGTGACGATCATCGATGCCTTGCCCGGTCGCGACCTGGCTGCAGGAGGGCGAGGCTGGCCCTTGTTTCCGCTGGCACATTGGCTGATGTTTGCCGATCGCAGTCGTACGATTTCAGAAAAGCCAAGGCTGTTGATTCAGCTGGGCAACTTCACGGAGCTGGCATGGTTGCCGGAATCCGATGGCCTGGACGACGAATTGCCTGCAATCCGCTACCAACGGCTGTGGGGAGGTGCACTGGAGCGCCAGATAGTTGCGGCCTGCCGCCAATTCGGTATGGACGCGTCGAAACGCGATCATCTGGGTGCTCAGGGCAAGGTACAGACGGCTCTGGTTCGTTTGTGGCAGGACGCTGGCGAGCGAAGCGATCTGGCCCGGCATCACCTGGCCGCCGATATGGAGCAGGAATTGTTGCAGCAAACCATGGAAGTGATTCAGCAGGACAAGCTGTCACTTAGTGACGCCTTAAAGTCATTTGCCAGTTACGTCGCGCAGGGAATTCGCAAGTTTCTGGAACGCAGATCCTCACGCAGCAATTTGCAATTGGTTTGCGGCGGCGATCTGGCGAACCACGGATTGCTGTTGAGCGAAATCAACATGGTCATCGAGAGGCCGTGGCTGGATCCAGCCGAAATCAACTTTCAGCCCGAGTTCCTGAGATCATCCACGGCAGCCATCGCGGGGCTGATGCACATCGATCAAATGCCTCTTACGATTCCCTGGATGACCGGCAGTGAAATGCCGCGTGTGCTGGGACGATTGACAGCTGGCAGTCCCGGCAACTGGCGTCGTGTGATCATGGAGATGGGCGACAGTCGACCACCCGTGATGACATTGCGAGAAGCGATTTGACGGCTGCGGCAAAGTCCCATTCGCGCGGACCACGCGATCACAGGACTTCTTTGGGGCGCCAGACGTCCAGCAAGTTGGCTGAGGAATCGTCGCGGATTTTGCTCCACTGGAAACCCTCGTCAAACTCCAGCATGGCAATGGCAGCTGTGGGCAAGGTCTCGTGTTGCCCGCAGAGTTGCCAGGTCCACACTTCGGACCCGGGGTTATGAGACACGACCATGATTCGCGCATGCGGGTCACCCGAGACAGCAACTGCTTCGCGATAGTCCTCTGGGCCGGCGTGGTAAAGACGTTTGAATGTCAGGATTTCGATGTCGCATCCGCAGCCCTCGACAAACAGCCTCGCGGTTTGCAAAGCTCTCGCGGCCGTCGACGACAAAATCAGATCCGGCAGACATTTGTTCTCGGCGACAAACTGGCCCATCCGCGGCGCATTGTCCTGGCCGCGCGGATTCAGCGGCCGGTCGTGGTCGGCCAGCGTTTCATCTTTCCAGCTGGATTTGGCGTGTCGCATGACGAGTAGTTGTTTCATGGAGAGGGCCTCGTGTTGGGTGGGACGAATTGTCTGTTCCGGTTGACGTGGCAAATGGCGGGACTAATTCAAAATGAAATCGGGAGAATCTGCGATATCGACTTCTCACATTGCAAGTGTAGTGAGAAAATAGCGGTTTGCGACCTCTTGTCCAATCGGTCTACGGCACTGCATGAACCCGGAACGCGCCCGAATCCAGGCCGACCTGCGAGGACTCATCGAGGGGGAGGTATTCTGTGACGATTTGTTTTTGCAAATGTACTCGACAGATGCCAGTATCCTCCAAATGCGTCCGATGGGAGTGGTCCGTCCTCGCTCGGTCGACGATGTCGTGGCGGTCGTCCAGTATGCGTCGGAAAACCACCTTCCCTTGCACGCCCGGGGCAGCGGTTCCAACGTAGTAGGTGCGGCGCTGGGAAATGGACTGGTCCTTGACTTTTCGGTACACATGCGTCGCGTGGTCAGCGACGGAGACCAGCAAGTAAGGGTTCAGCCCGGAGTGGTCCTGGCGAACTTGAATCGCCTGCTCGCCAAACGGGGGATGATGTTCGGCCCGGATCCTCCGCAACGCAGCGTTACCACTGTCGGCGGTGTCATTTCGATGGATGCCAGCGGCAGCCACTGGATGAAATACGGATCGCCCAGAGAAAAAATCAGAAAGCTGCAAGTTGTGCTGGCCGACGGAACTTTGGTCGAGCTAGGGGCGCAAGCGGGATCGTATTCAGCATCGCAGCGTATCGCCGACCAGATCGACTTGATTCTGGCACGCCGCCAGCAGCTGTTCACGGAAATACTCCCCGACACACCTACCAATCACGCAGGATACAACCTGACCAACCTGACCCGCGACGGCCGACTGGACCTGACGCAATTGGTGGCCGGTTCCGAAGGCACGCTTGCCTTGATCACCGAAGCGACCCTTGAAATCCAGCCGCGACCCGAGCACCGCGGAGTCGTGTTGCTGTTTTTTGATCAGCTGCAGGTGGCGGCGGAAGCATCTCTGGAAGTCCTTAATTCCAATGTTGCCGCCTGCGATTTACTTGACCGCCGACTGCTGTCGATTGCCAGAACGGTTGATCGGCGTTTCGAAAAATTGATTCCCGCCGAAGCGGAAGCCATGGTGCTGGTCGAGATCCAGGCTGAAAACGCAGCGGACTTGCGACACGACGTTCAGGCAATGGCCGAGCGAATGACGCGCAAGAAGCGAATGGCCTTTGATGCCCGCACTACCTGTACCGAAGAGGAACGCAATTTCTTCTGGCGGATTGTACGCCGTGGCGTTCCCATGCAATTTGGCATTAAGGGCGATCGGCAGGCCTTGCCATTTGTCGAGGATATCGCACTGGATCCGCAACGGATCCCGGACTTTCTGACCGATTTGTTTCAGGTGCTGAACGAATGCGAAGTCACCGCGTGCCTGTTCGCCCACATGGGACAGGGAATTATTCACCTGCGTCCGCAACTGGACCTCTCCAACGAAGCGGACGTGCAACGTATTGCCGATATGTCCGACAAGTTGTTCAGCCGCGTGCTGGAGTTGCGAGGCAGTATCAGCGGCTCGCACGGTGACGGCATTATTCGCACCGGATATCTGCGCCGCCAGTATGGCCGTTTGTATGACGTGTTTGGAGAAATCAAACGGGAATTCGATCCACAGAACATCTTTAACCCCGGCAAAATCGTCGATTCACCGCCACTGGATCCGATTCAGTTGTTACGCAAGACCAAACCCCCGGGTCAGCCGATACAGGAGTTGGAATCCACTGAGCAAAACGGCAAACGCAACAACGGCAAAAAGGCTGCCAGCAAATTGACCGTGCTGCAACCGCAAC
>JBPCVB010000798.1:0-4211 GCA_051010855.1 Pirellulaceae bacterium
GCAAAAGCCACAGGATCAGCAGGAGCCACAGGATCAGCAACAGCAGGAGCAAGACCAGCAAGGGGAGCAGGACCAGAGCGATCAACAGCAAAATCAAAATCAGCAACAGCAGGATCAACAGTCCCAAAGTGATCAGGACCAGGGTCAAGGGGAACAGTCGAACTCTGAACAGCAACAGCAAGATCAACAGAGTCAGGAACCAAAGAGCCAATCTGAATCCTCGCAGGCGGACACTTCCAGCCAAAACGAAGAGTCGACCGGAAATCAGGATCAACAAGACCAAAGTCAACAAAACGAACGCCAGCAAGATCCCGGTCAACAGGACTCTGAATCCGGCGATGCTCAGCAACGTCGCCCGGATCAACAACAGCAAAGTCAGCAGGATATGAAAGAAGCTGAAGCTGGCGAGGGCAAGCAAGACGAAGAAGCAAAGGAAACACCAACCGGTCAACTGACAGAAGCTAATGAAGCGGACGAGCAGGATGGCCAGGAACGGCAAGCCGCCGTCGTTCAGTCGGACGAACAGGAAGATCTGATGTCAAAAGAGGAAGCATTGAAAATGTTGCAGTCCGTTCGCGACCGCGACATGTTGCGACGTCTGCGTCAACAACAGCGGGAACGGTCTCGCCGTCGACCGGTTGATCGTGATTGGTAATAAACTTAATCCCGTGCCCAGACGCGCGAGGGAACAAGATATGAACAAGATCAAAAAGCTGCTACTCACAACCTTTATCGCCATTGCCACACTGGCTGTGTCCGAAGTGGCGAAAGCACAGGATGTCCGCGCTCAAATTTCCACGCGAGAGGCATACGTTGGCATGCCCGTGATCCTGCAATTGCAAATCACGGATGCCGACGACTACGACTTGCCAGATATGCCAAACATCGATGGTTGCCGCGTGGAATCGGGCGGAGCGCCAGCCCAGAGCTCCCAGATCACGATCATTAATGGTCGACGCAGCGAAAGTCGCAGCATCACCATGCAGTACCTGATCACGCCGCTACGCGGTGGTTCCTATGAAATCCCGGCGCTGGAAGTCAACGTCGATGGACGTAAGGTCCGTACACAACCGCAACGATTCGTAGCCACCAGGAGTGAGACCGGTGACCTGTTGTTTGCGGAGATTGAAGGCGGTAAAGAAAAAGTTTTTGTAGGTCAGCCGCTGGATCTGACGCTCAAAATCTGGGTCAAGCCATATCGCGATCGTCAGAACCGAATCGAATTGTCCCAAGGTCAAATGTGGCAAATGCTCTCGTCGCAAACCCGTTGGGGCAGTTTTTCCGATCGCATGCAGGAGTTGACTGACAACCGGCAAAGACCCGGTGGCCAACCGGTCCTGCGTGACAACGGTCAAGGTGACGAACGGGAATACTACCTTTATGAAATCGATGCCACCGTATACCCGACCAGGGCCGGAAAGATCGACGCCAGTGATGTTCAAATCGTGGTTAATTATCCGATTGCCCTGGGAAAGTCGCGTGATCCTTTTGCTGACTTTTTCGAAGATAGTCCCTTGAGCGGCCGCAGCCGGGGCGGAAGTTCCCTGCTGAAGCAAATGATGGATGACGATTTCTTTTCATCGCCGTTCGGCAACCGGCTCTCCGTCACCTCGGCGCGACCCATTGTGGCTGACGTAAAAGTCGATTCCACGGAAGTCCTGCCGGTTCCTGTCGACGGGCGCCCCAGTGATTACCGAGGCGCCGTGGGTCGTTATCAGATAGTGACCGAGGCGGAGCCGACCCATGTTTGTGCTGGCGATCCCATTACTTTGCAAATCGGAATCGTGGGTGATGGACCGATGGAGCTGGTTCAAGCACCACCGCTGGCGGAAATCGAATCCGTGCAGGAAGACTTCAAGGTCACCGACCAGGCGCTGGCCGGATTCGTACAACAAAACACAAAGGTCTTTGTGACCACAATTCGTCCGCGTCGCGAAGGGATTATGAAAATCCCGGCTATTCCCTTCAGTTTCTTTGATCCCGATTCGGAAAAGTTTGAAACGGTGTACAGTCAACCCATTTCTATAACAGTCGACAAAGCCGAGACGCTGGCACTGGACGCCATCGTGGGCCAGTCAGGACACACGCCCGGTGCATCGGTCGACGAGCAATCTGTTGGGTGGTCCTTGGTCGTTCAGCCCGAATTCAGTAACGACTACACTAATGATGTTCTGGTTTCGCAAATGCCCGCTGCATCACAAACCTGGTATTGGTGGTTCGTTGCCTTACCTCCCGTTGTCTGGTTCATCGTCGTCCTCGGGAAAATGATGGCATTCGTTTTCGGTGTCCTGCCGAGTTTCCGTTCCGCTGTCTCCCGTTGTCGGACGGCGATCAAGAAGGCCGACGATACGGCAGAGTTGAAAACGGCACTCATTGACCACATCGCCACAAAAAACAATACGCGTACCTCGGCCACGACCGAATCATGCATCGGTGCGTTGCGAACCAGTGGACTTCATTCGCTGGCCATTCACTTGGAAGCGTTTGTCAATGACCTTGAACGCGGCCGGTTCGCTGGCGGCCATCAGCCCTCGCTGGAAGACAGGAAAGAACAAGCTTGTCGTTTGGTCGAGGCGATTGACCATGGCATGGCGGAAGCTGGCCGCATCCGGATCCGCCAAAAGGCAGTTTCCAAGCCCGTTCGCAAGCGACGTCGAAATCAAATCGCGGGTCTGTTCTGGCTGGCAATGATTCCGGCGTTATTTCCCGCACAAGCTGGTGCCAACGAATCAGCCGGGATTGTTCTTTCCACGACACAACTGCAGTTAGTCCTTGCTGAAGCAAATCAGTTGTATCGGCAGGCGTGTGAAATCGCGGAAACGGATGTGGCGGAGTCGCGTTACTTGTTCGCAAACGCTGCGCAAAAGTACCAGTTGCTGATTGACGCCGGGATTCGCAACGCCAGCCTGCTTCAGAACGCCGGCAATGCCTGTTTGCAGAGTGACCAGCTGGGACTTGCCGTCGCGTATTATTGCCGAGGTCTAAGAATGAAACCGGGTGATCGTCAGTTACAGGCCAATCTGAACTTCGCCCGGACGCGGATTGATCCCGACAACGACGAATCCAGGGTTGGAAATTCCCGCTTTTCGGGCTCGCCCCATCAGGCGGTCGGTGTCTTTCAACCGGTCAGCCGAACCATCGTCGGCTTCACTGGCATGACGCTGATTCACTGGTTACTGGCACTGTCGTCGCTGGCGGTATGGGGTTTAATCATTGCCCGGACATGCGGATTCCGATACAGAACTCTGCGTTGGGTCAGCGTGCCGTTACTTCTGATGGCTGCCTGCATCGTTGTCACGATTTCTGTGACTCCACCAAATACCGGAAAAACGGCGATCGTTGTCGAGTCGTCCGAACTTCGGGCAGGCGATGGATTGGGATTTGAAACCACTGGCGCTCAACCGTTGGCGGAAGGCAGCGAAGTACGGGTTCTGGATCAACGGGGAGATTGGCTGCTGATCGAAACGTTCGTTGGCCGAACGGGTTGGGTATCTGATGAATCGCTGGCGCTGCTATAGGCTGGTACCGAATTCGGGTGCACTGATTTTACGTTTGCCTGCTGAAGCACCGACGAAATCCCTGGACGTGCAGAACACTGACAAGGTCGGTGCGGCGCCTGCAATGGCGGATGACCCCCTGATGAGCAGGTCGTCAAAGCGAGTTCCGCGCCTCCCGTGTTCAGGCTCATTGCTCATGTTCTTTTCCTGCGCGTCGTACGGAAACCTCGTGCCAAACCATTCCCAATGCAATAACGCCAAGTCCCGCCAGCCAGATAAACCAATCGACCCAAAAAGCCAGGAAGACACAAGCCGCCAGCCCACACCACGCTGGCCAAATCGGAAACAGTCGCTGCCGGGGCTGCAAACGCAAAGCACAGAGATTGGTGATGGCGTAGTAGATCAACACCGTGAACGCACTGAATGACCACGTCAGTCGCACGTCTCCCAGTAACACCAGGCCTCCGATCACCAGTGCCACAACCAGGGTTGCAACACGCGGGACGCCAGTGGACGGATCCACAGCTGCCATGGTCACGGGCATATCCCGGCGTCTTCCCATCGCAAACAACACTCGGGAAAGTCCCAACAACAGGTTTAGCAACACGCCCAGCATGGCGGTCATCGCGCCAACGGCAAGGATCATGCCAGCACCCGGAATGCCAAACCCGGAAGCAATCACTTGCAGCGGTGCCACCTGTTGCCGGGTTGCAT
>JBPCVB010000799.1:0-3790 GCA_051010855.1 Pirellulaceae bacterium
GGATGCAACGCACCGAACCTGCCATATCCTCCAGATCAAACATCACGTACTTGGTCGGCGAGTCGGCATCGCGCACGCGTTTCACATGCGAATACTTGATTGACGAAATCATACCGCCGAGGACGGCCGATTCCCGATCGCGGCAAGCACCCAACTGGTTGCTGAGTTTGGTACGAAAGCGAGCCAGTCGCTCATCGTGTTCCTGCAGCGGGTGACTGGTCAGATAAAAACCGAGTACTTCCTTTTCGGCCAGCAGTTTGTCGCGTTTGTCCATTTCCGGAAGATCGGGAAGCGTTCCTGCCGAGGCCTCAGCTGTTTCGTCAGCCGGATCCCCGCCGAACAGGCTCTTTTGTCCGCTACGTCGATCGGCGGCGGCAGCCGCTCCCGATTGCAACGCCCTGTCCAGCACGGCCAGCAACTGTGCGCGATTTGCGCCAAAACTATCCATAGCCCCGGCACGAATCAACGATTCGATCGAGGATCGATTGCACAGGCTGCTTTCGATACGTTCGCAAAAGTCAAAGATATCGTGGAAGGGACCGTCCTGATCACGCGAATGGACGATTGCTTCGGCGGCCGAGCTCCCGCAACCCTTGATGGCTGACATGGCGAAGTGAATCCTGTCGTCAGTAACGCGGAACTTGACGCCGGAAGAATTCACCGATGGCGGGACAACCTCGATGCCCATACGCTGACAGTCTTCCAGGTGCTCGACCAGAGAATCCTTGCGGACAAAATTGCGGTGGGGAATATCGCCAGTCAGCAAGGCCGCCATGAATTCTCGCGGATAATGGGCCTTGAGATACGCGGTCTGAAAAGCAATCAGGGCGTAAGCCGTT
Organism: Pirellulaceae bacterium; assembly: GCA_051010855.1. GTDB lineage: Bacteria > Planctomycetota > Planctomycetia > Pirellulales > Pirellulaceae > CAJQPP01. The sequence continues at coordinate 840 of JBPCVB010000799.1, forward strand.
GAATGCGACTTGTTAAATCCGTATCCGGCGAACTTGAGGATCATGGCCCAGAACTCCTCAGCCGCCTTTTTGGGCAAGCCATTGGCCACCGCACCGTTGATGAACTCCTCATGATTGCGGCTGATGATCTCTTCTTTCTTTTTGCTGATCGCCTTGATGCAGGAATACGCTTCGGCCAGCGGGATATTGCCGAGGCGATTAAGGATCCGCATTACCTGTTCCTGGTAAACCATCACGCCATGTGTTTCCCCAAGGATCTCACGTAACACATCGTGTTTGTACTCAGCGGGCTTGCGGCCATGCTTGACATCGATGTATTGCTGGACCATGCCACCTTCCAGCGGCCCGGGCCGGTACAGCGCGTTAGTGGCGATGATGTCGTGGAAATCATCGGGCTTCATTTTTTGCAGCAGGTCGCGAATCCCGCCACTTTCCAGTTGAAAGACTCCCCTGGTTTCTCCACGTTGCAGCAATGCAAATGTTTCAGGGTCGTCCAGTGGCAACCGGTACAGATCAATGGATTCGCCACGTGTTTCGCGAATAATATCGACGGCACTGCTCAACACAGTCAGGTTGCGCAATCCCAGGAAGTCCATTTTCAGCAGACCGGCCGCCTCCACATCCTCCATCGACCACTGCGTGATGATGTCTTCCTTGCCGGAGACACGACCCAGCGGCAGGTATTCAGTCAGCGGCTGATCGCCAATCACCACTGCAGCGGCGTGGGTGCCGACATTGCGAGCCAGCCCTTCCAGTTGTCGCGCGAACTCAATCATCTCGCGGACTTCCGGATCGTTGTTAAAGACCTTTTGCAGTTCCTCGTTTTCTTCCAGTGCGTCCTTGATCTTTACCTTGGGACGATCGGGAACCATGCCGGTAATCTGGTTGACTCGGGCCAGAGGCAAGCCAAGCACCCTGCCGACATCCTTGATCGCCGCCTTGGCTGCCAGTGTGCCGAAGGTGCCGATCTGGGCCACGTTGGCGGCGCCATATTTTTCCTTGACGTAGTCGATCATTTCGCCACGCCGCTGTTTGCAGAAATCGATATCAATATCGGGCGCTTCCTTGCGGTTTTCATCGAGAAAGCGCTCAAACAGCAGGTCGTACTGAATCGGACACACGTGACTCATGTACGTGGCAAAGCACACCAGGGCGCCGACACCACTGCCCCGGGCCGTGGCCGGAATGTTCCGCTCGCGAGCTTCGCGAACAAAGTCCCACACGATGAGAAAGTAGTTCTCAAATCCCAGCCGCTCGATAACACCCAGTTCGCGATCGAGTCGTTGCTGGACGACATCGGCCAGCTGGCCACCGGGCAACATTTCCTCATCTCCGGCGTATCGCTCCCGCAGGCCCGTTTCACAGATTTCCCGCAACAGCGAAATCGGTGTGCGATCGTCCTTGATTTTGTACGTGGGAAAATGACGTTGACCCAATTCCAGCTGGATATCAACCGAATCTGCAATCTCCTGACTGCGGGCCACAGCGTGCTCCAGGCCCGGAAACCTGGCATACATTTCATCCGGCGTACGCAAGTAGTACTGCTGGCCGTCCATCCTCATTCGGTTGGAGTCCGTGCGAAATCGTCCGGTGTTAATGCACAGCATCACATCCTGGGCGTCGGCATCCTCCGGGTCCACATAATGGCAATCGCTGGTTGCCACCAACGGCAATCCGACCGAGTCAGCCAGTTCAACAGACGCCTGCAAACAGGTTTCCTGAATGCCTACGCCGTTGTTCATGATTTCGATGAAGTAACGATCACCAAAAACGCTATGAAACCACTTCGCTACCTCACCGGCCTGTTTGAGAAGTTCCTCTGCGCCTCGACCTTGATGTTTGAGAATGGCCTGGCTGAATTCACTGGAAACACAACCACTCAGACAGATGATTCCCTCGTTGTGGGCCTCCAGCAGCTCGCGGTCGATTCGCGGCTTGAAATAGAAACCTTCCAGGGCAGCCGCAGAAGCCATTTTGACCAGATTTTGAAATCCGGTCTGGTTTTGACACAGTAGTGTCAGGTGATAACTCCGCTCACCCTGATCCTGATGCCCCTTTTGAAACCGGCTGCCAGGTGCCACATAGGCTTCGTAACCAATGATCGGATTGATGCCTTCACGACGTGCCCGTTGATAAAACTCCAGGGCCCCGTGCAGGTTTCCATGGTCGGTAAGTGCCAGCGCATTCATTCCGTGCTCCCTGGCACGCTGCACGAGGCGAGGAATGCTGCTGGCACCATCCAGCAAACTGTAGTGGCTGTGGCAGTGCAAATGCGCAAAGGGTCGTTCGATTGACATGCTTCTGGGATCCCATCCTGGTGGCTACAGCGTGATTTTATCGCAGGCAGGCAGGCTTCAATACTCCGGCTTGACAGGTTAATTCCCGGGCCAAAACGGCTCGATTACCGATTGTACGGATTAACGCAGTTGCACCGCTCTCGCCGCCTGAAAATAGCCGACCGCACCATGCCTGGATTGCATTCAAGCACCATGCATGACACGGCAACCTAACCTTTCATGTATATATGCAATGCCCTTTCCTTATTCCCCGATTCATGTCCAGTTTCGATCAAAATGCCAAATCTGACAGCGCCCCTGCATCCGAGGCAGCTGGAGATGCCGGTATGCGTTCCAGCGAGCTGCTGGATGCGCTGCAGCAACTCGTTGATCATCACCAGGCAACGGAATTGTCGTCGGTCCAGCGAATTAACGATTTGGCCGAGCAGCTGGACACGACTCAAAAGTCGGTTCAGGAGCTGAATCGGTCGATCGGTCCCGTGCTGGATTGGGTGCGAGCCCAGAATCCGTCAGACATCGGCGAACCGGACGCAGAAGTCGACAAGAACTCGTGGGAATACCGCAAGCAGTCACTGTTGAATGGTTACTCCGACAACGACGCTGACGACACTCTGGCTGATCCTTCGGTCAACTCTTCCCAGGCCAGCTCAACGC
>JBPCVB010000800.1:0-3751 GCA_051010855.1 Pirellulaceae bacterium
CAGTTTGGGAGTTCCGGCGTGGAAACTGCTGGAACGATTGAGTGAGAAACACCTCGCTGATCTGATTTATCAGTATGGCGAGGAACGATACAGCCGGCGAATCGCCCGTGCGATCGTGGCCCGGCGACGCGATCAGCCAATTCGCACCGCGGATCAACTGGCTGAATTGTTGCGACGCGTCGTACCCCGGGCAAAACATCATTCAATCGACCCTGCCACGCGTACGTTTCAGGCACTGCGAATCGCAGTGAATGAGGAACTGAAATGGATTGAAGTAGCCGTGCGACGACTGCCGGAATTGCTGGTCGTTGGCGGGCGGTTGGCTGTCATCAGTTTTCATTCGCTGGAGGACCGGATTATCAAAAATACGTTTCGCGAACATTCACTGTTGAAAGCAGTGACTCGCAAGGCATTACGACCAACGGCAGAGGAGATTGCCGATAACCCGCGAAGTCGCAGTGCCCGGCTAAGGATTGCCGAGCGAGTTGGCACGTAAGGAAGCAGTCATGTCACGAATTCAGCCGGAGATCAACGATTCCTTTGTTCGCGAAATGCGAATTGGACTTTCGTTTGTTGCGGTACTCGGAATCGTGTTTCTATACATCGCGTTCGGCCGTCTCAGTGGCTGGTACCGACCGGCGCCATTGGTGTTTGAAAACCAGTCTGTGATTCCCGTTGATGTGCCCGTCGACGCTACTCCAGATGATTCGACACCATTGCGTAACGTGCCACCGGCGACGCAATCCCTGCCTGGAATTCCGCCTCAATCCCTGGCCCAAAATTCACACCATCCGCCTGCAGATCAATCTGTACAACAGCCCGCCATTCCCGCAATCCGGGTTCCCACGCGTCAAACGCCGGACAGTACCTCCCGGCAGGCATCAACGGAATTCAACGCGGCACCAGCACTGTCCGAAGTCAACATTGATCAGGCAATGAGCCAGCGCGCCTCACCGTTTGCGCAGCGAAATTCGGTTCCCCCAAATACACTGAGATCGCCCGACGTTCCGCTGCGTGTCATTGAGCCTGTGGTTCAGGGCGACCGAAACGCGTCTGACCAACTCACGGCTCAACCACCGATGCCGGACATTCATTTGCCCCGCGTCGAGCGATTGGGCAGCCACTTGCATCAGCCTGATACCGCGATTCAGCAAACGGTAGCCGTCCAACCCGCCCTTCAGCCAGAAATTCGCCGTGCAGACACACGGCCAGCTGAAGTGGTGGTCGAAGCCGGGGAAAGTTTTTGGACTGTGGCACAGCGTGTCTACGGTGACGGCCGTTATTTTCATGCTTTGTATCAGGCCAACAATGAAAGAGTCGCTTCCTTCAATGAGCTGACGGAAGGTGCGATGCTGATTACGCCTTCGATTGATAAATTGATCGAGCAGTGGCCTGAGCTGTGTCCAGAATCAGCAGAAGTGAGTGCGCCTCCAACTTACGAAGGCAGCGAAGTGGCAGACGTTTATACCACCCGTGGCGATGAAACCCTGTTTGACATTGCCCGAGAAGAACTCGACCAGGCATCACGGTACCTGGATATCTTTGAACTTAACCGGGACTTGTTGCCGAATGATGCCGCGCCCGACGCGGTACTGCCGGCAGGCTTGCGTTTGCGTTTGCCTGCCAACGACTAGACACCAACACCTTTCGGCCGCTGAAAACACTGCCGCGGTTTGTTAAACTATCGCCCTTGTGGGTCGGTGTTGTGCATACCAGGGTTAGTATTCTGAGCAGTCTCGTTCATAAGATCGTTTCGGGCGGTCAAACCGGTGTCGACCGCGCGGCCCTGGATGCGGCGATTGCTTTGGGCATTCCTCATGGTGGTTGGTGTCCGCAGGGCCGCAAGGCCGAGGACGGTTCCATTCCCGAACAATACCAGCTGACCGAAGCCACCTCGGCGGAATATGCGTTTCGCACCGAGCAAAACGTAGTCGATTCTGACGGAACCCTGATTCTTTACTTTGGTTCCATGACTGGCGGTACACGTCTGACCTGGAAGATGACCAAAAAACACGACCGGCCGTGTCTCACAGTCGATTTGCGACTGGAGGATTTTGATGCGATGGTCGACGGCACGCGTGGCTGGATTGAACATTGCAGCATCGACGTGTTGAATGTTGCCGGGCCGCGAGAGACCAGTATTCCGGGCATCGGCATTATGGCAGGCGAATTCCTGACGCTGGTACTCGATGACGAATTCGAGTGAAGATTCAGGATTTGCAGGACTCGCGTACCGCACAGCTGGCGCAGCCTTCTGAACCGCATCCGGCAGCACCGGATCCGCATTCGGGTCCACATCCCCTGGCAAGCGTCTCGGCAAAACGTCGAAACTTGACCCGTGACTCATACGTCTCGGCAAGTTCACCGGTAATCGCATCGAGTTGCGGCGTCACCTCGCCCAGGAAATAAAAGAACAGGTTTTGTCCGTCAAACAGGTGCTCGACCTCGACCAGCGTCGCCGGGATGTCATGTTGTTTAAGCAGCCGCAGGCAATCGTCAAAGGCCTTTTCGCGAAACCGTTCGATTCGATTGATCAGCAAGCGATCGTCCGGCGTAACGCGACGCAACAACTCGCCGTCAACCTGGTCGGTATCGATCTCCAGAGTAGTCAGCACGTGTCCAACTTCGAGACCACGTTCAGTGCGGCAGATCACCTGGGTGCCTCGTCCACGCGTCCGTCGATCAACAGCATGGAACCGTCCGACCGAACCGAGCAAACCGATTTGTACAAGATGAACCATGATTAATCCTCTGCGGGACGTTCATCCAGTCCGCCAAGCCGCAGCAGTTTGCCATCTTGGCCGCCGGTGGTCACAAAAAAATAACCGTCTTGCGTACACGCCATCGCTGAGGGTTGGTCAATTTGCAAGACCAGTTGGGCATCACAAGCCGTGTTGCGTCGCCGACCTACCAGTTTATACAGGCCGTTGACATCGGTGTCATCCGAGCGATTCAGTGCATACAGTCGCCCGGTTCGAGCAGCATAAACAAGCGCCACGATATCAGTCAGTGTCGTGTCGAACTGTGCTCGCAAATCGCCCGATTCCATATCAAAAAAGGCAAGGACCGAATTCTTGTCTTTTTCTCCTCGCATCCCAACCACGACAAAACCATCGGGGCTGATTGTAATGGCCGTCGGGAGCGAGACCCCCGTTGCTTTCTCGGCATCGACAAGCGTAGTCAGTCGGCTGGCCCGGTTGTCCTTGATTTCGACTCTTGTGATGCCGCCCGACGTTCCGCCCCGCGAAGTCGCGAGCACAAAATCTTTCGCAACGGCCAGGCAGAGATAGTCTTCCGAGGCTGTTGCATCGCCAGACCCAGGAGAACGGCTGGATGTTTCATCGTCTGCAGTCTGCACGCCGTCGGATGAAATATCGAACAGGCTAATTCGATCATTGCCTGCATCCCAGCCGCCGGACCCGACAACAAGGGTTCGTTCTGTAACAAATCCCAGGCCCAGCGGACCGACCTCACCGCCGATATCTGCGGCAGCCTGCGACACGGCAAATCCCGTAATCACCGGAATGATCTGTCCATCTTCGATTTTTACAATCTGACCATTGCCGCTATCCGACACATAAGGCGTCATCGACATGGGTTGCATGGCGATACTGCAGGGGTTGTTCAGTCCCTCGACAACGGTCTCCACGGTGGGTGTTTCCTGCGCAATCGTCGATTGGTCAGCTGTCAGGAGATTCGCAGCGACAAAAACGACTGCATAAAATCTTATCAAGGACAACATGTGTCAGGC
>JBPCVB010000801.1:0-13621 GCA_051010855.1 Pirellulaceae bacterium
CGAGTTCTCCAATCATTTCCGGAACGAAATCGTAGCGGTTGCGAGTTGCGAGCAAATCGAGCGCATGTTCCCGGACTCTTTCCGAAGCGTGCATCAAGGCAATTCGCAGCAGGGATTCGGAGGCTTCCCGTTGCGGGAACTGATGAATCGTCTCCACCGCCTGCGAGGCAATCGGATCGCTTTCGGCCGCCAGGATCATCTCCAGCGCGGTGACTGACCTGGGGTCTGAGATTTCCTGCAGCGTCCCGGTGCCCGATTCGCGTTGGCGTTCGGAATGCGAACGCATTTGCCGGGCAATTTCGCGAATGGGCTGCCGCCAGTCCCGATACCGTTGTCGGGCAGCTGCCGACGCTTGCTTCTGAGCCTCGAGTTGTCCCGACGAGTACCACTCACCATCTCTGCGAACATGACCCAACAGGCTGTGCGCACGCCGGTTTTCCGGATCATGGGCCAGGGCTCGTTGCAGGTGGGCGTCTTGGCGCTGATCGAGGGATCGGTCCGCGCACCAGCGAGCCAGTCTCATTTGACCGGCAAAAGTATCAGGTGTTTCACTGCGAGTTCGCGCATATTCGGCCAAGGTCTCATTCTGCAAATTTGACTCGGCGACTTCTTCCGGCGTTAACCACGAATTATTTGTGAACACGCGACCTGACTGGGTCACGTCGTTGGTCGTTTGTGCGTTGCCCGATGTGGAAAATGCGGCCAGCAGCAATGTGGCGCCCAAAGGTACGATGAGCGCGTGCAGAAATGACTTGTTCATCATTCAACTCCCGCCATAGACCGATTTTCATGCCCCTCGAAAATCGATGGATCGACGGGCACCCGGTGATTCGATGACTCCCGGCGCCCATGTCCGAAATTGTATCAAAATTCCGGAGGGATTCTGTTGAAAAGACCGCAACAAATAACCGGGAACTATCCGGCCCGATCAAAGGGAATCGTGTCGCTACGCGCGTGGCGAACGACATTTCGAATCGTAAATGGGCGGCGTTCGCCACGGCGGTAATACAAACGCGTATTTGCTTCGCCCAGCAGGCCGACACTGAAGAATTGCACGCTGAGAATGCACATCAAGCCGCCGAGGATGAGCAGAGGATTGCCGGTCATATCGAATCCGCCGAACAATTTCATAACCAGCGTCGCCATCAACATGGCACTGCCGATAGCAAAAAATCCAGCTCCGATCCGGCCAAACAGCTTCATGGGACTGCTGTAATAATCCAGCATGTATTTGACGGTTAGCAGATCGAGGACGACACGGAGCGTTCGCGACAAACCGTATTTGGTCGTCCCGTACTTGCGAGCGTGATGGGTCGTCACCATTTCCTCGCACTTTGCGCCGCGCCAATGTGCAAGGATTGGAATGAAGCGGTGCATTTCACCGTACAGTTCCAGTTCATCTGCGATTTCACGCCGCATCGCCTTGAGGGTGCAGCCCAGGTCATGAATCGGAAAACGGGTTACCTTTGAGATCAACCAGTTGGCAATCTTGCTGGGAAGCTTTCGCGTGAGCAAAGTGTCCTGGCGGTTTTTCCTCCAGCCGTGCACCAGGTCGTAGCCTTCGTCCAGTTTTGCCAGCATACGCGGAATGTCTCGCGGCTCATTCTGCAGGTCGCCATCGAGTGTCACAATGTATTGGCCACGAGCATGTTCGAGCCCCGCCTGCATGGCCGCCGTTTGCCCGTAATTTCGCCGAAAATGCACGACTACCAGACGTTCATCTTCGGTGGCGTGTCGATCCAGCAATTCTGTTGACCCGTCGCTGGAACCATCGTTCACCAGGATCAACTCGCTGGGTCCGTCCAGACCGTTCATCACCGACAAAACCTGCCGAACCAGTTCGGGAATGGTCTCAACCTCGTTGTAGATCGGAACGACAATGCTGGTTCTCATTTGATTTTGAGCCTCGGCTTCGATTGGGCAGCACGACTCTCCGAGTCGCCGGGAATGTGAGCGCGTTCGAGAGACTTGCGATCAGCGAGACATTAGCGGAGCAGGTCGCCCAGAAGCAACGTGAAAAGAGGACTGCGCAACGGCGCGTTGCTAGCAATGCGTAGAAATAACGAGCGTCAGCCGACAAGCCGTTATTTACCGTGGTGCATCCGAAACGTCACCGGGTGCGGTGCAGATGCGAGAGATCGGGATTTCCGTCCGGAGTCAGATAGCGGCGACCCAACAGGGACGGTGGCTTGTCGGTGGGAGACAGGTATTCGTCAGGATTCAGGCTGGCGAGTCCGAACGTCCAGTCGAGTCGCAAAGCCCACGCTGAACTGCGGTCATGTCGCAAGGCTGCTTCCCAGAGTTCCAACGCCTTTTCGCGGTCGTCGGTGTGGAACCAGGCGAGTCCCAGGTAATACATGGCTTCCTGGTATCGCGGGTGATCTGGCCGCACACCTTCCAGATGCGCTTTGATGCCCTCAAAGTTTCGCAGTTCCCAATAGCGCAGGGCCTGATCAAGTTTGATATCGTTGAGACGCGCCGAATCCGTAACCATTTTGAACGCGGCCTTCATTTCCGGCCATTCCAGTTGTTCTCGGGCGATCAAGCCGCGGAGGTAAAATGCGTCCGAAGATTGCTGGTTTTCGAGCAATTCGATCGCAGACTCGAATTGTCTAAGCTCGTAATGAACCCATGCTCGCTGGACCGCGTCTTCGACCGCTTTCTCGGCGGGTGTGAGCTGGGCATAGGCAGGATTCTCATCAAGTTTGCCTGTGAGGTATTCAAGCAAGTCATCGGGTAACAGGAAGTTACTGGCATGCCCGAGCATTTTTCCTTCCGCCGTCATGAACAGCATGGGTGGTGTCGGCATGGAAGCCAGGTAGCGCATGTCGGGATGCAGTTTCCGGGAAAGCGCAGCGGCCTGAGCGTCGTACTGGCTACTGAGTTCGTCCATCGAAAAGTAGTAAACAACGAATCGGCGATTGAGCAGATTGACGACTCGCGAATCGACCAGCGAAACTGCACGGAGTGCCTCGGTCGACGGGCTCAGTTCGGTTGAATCGGTACTGGATCGAAAAGCCACCGGTTTTAGGATGACGATGCGGCCTTCTTCGGTAGCCCGTGCGCGGGCTTCTTCCAGAGAGAATGCCCAGTTAATTCCAGTTGGATCATGTTCCAGGGGATGATCCGCCAGGGAGTCGTCCTGCAGCAATAACAAGACGGCCAGACCAATTAGAGGAATTGAAATTGAACGTGCCATAGGTTGGACCAATACCGGGATGAAGAGTGAGAATGGCGTCGCTGCAACTTCATGGTGTCAAGCGGTGGGATTTCCTCTCTTAAGGATACCGCAACGGTACTGGAATTCCCCCGATTATTTGATGCAACGATCAAAATTTCCGAATGGATCCAGTGGATTACGTGTATTTGACAATCTGGTTCGTTGACCCGGTATTTGGCCGTTCGTAGAATGGGCTGCCGATCAGATCGCGTTGCCAGTCTTTTCGGATTATGCCCCGCAAACTCGTGCAAAAGCGCAGATTTTACCGAATTTACCGGGGCCGTTGTTTTTTCCCTCTGTTCTACCGATTAACCGCTCCATGAATGCCGAAGCCATGAATGCAGAAGCCAATAGCCAGGAATTTGACAAAACCATACAGGGTGACGATTTCGATTTCGATTTCGACGAAGATTTCGAAACGGAAACCACAGCCGAGTATCTGGTAATGGACGCCATGCGATTCGATCGCGAAGCGGGCACCGCCAGTTGTAACTTTGAACTGGACGAGGACGATCCGGATCCGGCCAAGCCGTTTCAGGTGGCGGGTAGCAAGGATGACTCTGCCGAGTCGGAAAAAAAAGCATCCCCGCCAAAATCAAAAGCGAAAAAGAAAGGCTGAGCAACAGCAGCTGAGCCAACCATAAATAACAAGAAAACCCCGACCGTCGAGTTTGACCGTCGGGGTTTATTTTGCGCCGTGTGCGCCTTTTGCGCTAGTCACGCTTTTGCGTGCCGAACCGCTGCGGGCTATTTCAGGAAACGGTCCAGCCAATCAAAGAACAGACGGTGCCAAAGCACGCCGTTCTGCGGCGAAAGCACCCAGTGTCCTTCTTCCGGAAAATACAGGAAGCGGGATTCGACGCCCTGGACCTGGGCAGCCGTGAATGCTTCCATTCCCTGCGTGACCGGAACCCGAAAGTCCTTTTGCCCGTGGATAACCATCAACGGCGTCGTCCAGTTCTTCACATAGCGATGTGGCGAGAATTGGTCGTATTCCTTCTGGATGTCGGGGCTACGCCAGTAAGGACCACCGAGATCCCAGTTCACAAAGAACAGTTCTTCGGTTGATCCATACATGGATTCCAGATTAAACACACCGCAATGTGCAATCATCGCGGAAAAACGATCTTCGTGATTTCCCATCATCCAGTAGACGGTGTAACCACCGAAACTGGCCCCGATCGCGCCGACTTTTTCGGAATCAACGTACGGCTCTTTCAGCATGTCGTCGGTGGCGGACAACAAGTCCTGCATGGCCTGGCCACCCCAGTCGCCACTGATCTGGTCATTCCACGCCCGACCGAAGCCCGGCAACCCGCGTCGGTTCGGCGCCACGATCACGTAACCGTTGGCTGACATCAAATGGAAATTCCAGCGATAGGAAAACCACTGGCCAATCTGACCCTGGGGACCGCCCTGACAGTACGTAATCATGGGGTACTTTTTGGATTCATCGAATCCAGGCGGATAAATCACCCAACAATGAATTTGCTGGCCATCGGTCGCTTCTACCCAACGTTCCTTGATGGTTGGCAACTCAAGCGTGGAATAAACGTCGTCGTTGATGCCGGTGATCTTTTCGTCCGACTTGTCCAGCAACGAAACCGAATGCAGTTCGGCCGGTCGGACCATGGAGGTTTTGGTAACCAGCAACTTGTTGTTGCCGATTTCATCCACGATGTCCCAGTTAAACGAGCCGTTTGTCAGCTGCGCCGGAGCAGCGGCTCCCAGATCCATACGGAACAGCTGATTGGCGCCGCGATACTCGGACATAAAGATCACGCCGCTGGAATCGTCCGTCCAGTGACCGTGATTGGCGTTTTGATCAAGTCCGGTCGTCAATTCCGAGATGGTCTTCGTGCCACGGTCGTACAGCATCACCATGTTGCGATCCGCTTCAAAACCCGGTCGCGCCATCGAGTTAAACGCCAGGTACTTGCCATCGGGCGAATAAAAGGGGTTGTTGTCATAGCCGTCGCGGCCTTCGGTGATGCAGACGGCATCGCCGGCCGCGGACCCATCGGTATTCAGGCCGATCAGATACAGGTCACTGTCCGTGGACTCGGCCCAGCGTTCAACCATCTTGGCCGTGTAGCAGATCTCGTTGCTTTCGGGCGACCAGGTGAATTGCTCGCTGCCACCAAACGGAGGCACCGGGCAATCAACTCGCAAGCCTTCCATCAGGTCATGAGTGTCGCCGACGATTCCGTCATCGCCGATCGGCGCGACGTGCAGGTGCGAGTAACTGTAATCGTGCCAGGCATTCCAGTGCCGAAACATCAGGCTGTCGATAATGCGGGCGTCCGCTTCAGGCAGATCTTCAAATAGATCGTTGACGTTGTCATCCATTTTGACGTCGCGGGTAAACGCAACGTGCTGGCCAGTGGGAGAGACCTTCAGGTTCGACACACCGTCCTCAACGGAACTGATTCGGACCGCTTCTCCGGTGGCCGGATCCAGCCGATAGATTTGCGATGAGGCGGCGAAGTCCGGCTCGTCTTCGTCACCAGACTCGCCTTCATCCTCGTCGTCGTCTTTGGGTGGAATGCCGGTGAAAAAGAGGGTCTGGCCATTGCCATGTGTGGCCCACTGAACATCGCCAATCGATTTCCAGTTTTCCAGCGCCGCGGTGGCGGCCTGGTCGCCGGCAACTTGTTGCAAAAACAACGACGTGGTGCCGCTGTTTTCAACCAGTTCGTACCGTCGCACGGTGTACGCAATCGTACTGTCGTCATCGGATATGGTTGCGTTGCCCAGACGTCCGAGTTTCCAGAGCAATTCCGGCGACATGCGATTTTCCTGCGCCGTCACCTGGGAGGTCATTCCAATGGCCATGAACATGGCCAGTGCTATACAAAGTTGCCGCATTTTTGGTCTCCAGACTATGTTTTCGAATTGATCGATGTAGCGCTGTGCTGATTGGCAACGCTGAGGAAGGTTGCCACAGAGAAGTATAGTCAGCGTTGGAAATCCGAAAAAGCATTGGCGGGGAGGAAGGCCAGCGAATTTGACAGTTGGTGCAGGCCGGCCAAAATGAAGCGGAACTGGAAGGCCCGGTCGGAACTCTGGCCAGGTCCCTACGATTGCTTCACCGAGCCGCATTATGCGTATCCTTGTGTTTGTTTGCCTTGCCGGCGGTTTCCTGCCGCCGGCGGTGGTCCGGCCTGCTGTCGCTCAAAATGCCGCCGTCCATCCGCTGCAGGAATTACGGCCGCTCGATAGCTATTTTCCCTTTACGCCGCCCGAGTCTCTGAAGGAATGGAATCAGCGTCGCCAGCAGTTGCAACGACATGTGCAAATTAGCCTGGGGCTGTGGCCCATGCCACAAAAGCCACCGTTGCAGCCAGTGATCCACGGCAAGCTGGACATGGGCGATTACACGATTGAAAAAGTCTACTTTGAGAGCTTTCCCGGTTTCCTGGTAACCGGAAATCTGTATCGCCCCGCTAATTCGACGGGACGAGTTCCCGGTGTGTTGTGTCCGCACGGGCACTTTCGCGACGGTCGGTTTCGGTGGGCGACTGATGAAGAATTGGCGAGCGAGATCGAATCGGGCGCGGAACAGTTTGAAACAAATGCACGCAGCCCGTTGCAGGCTCGCTGTGCCAACCTTGCCATGATGGGTTGCGTTGTCTTTCACTATGACATGTTGGGCTACGCAGACAGCCAGCAAATCACGCACGAGCTTGCCCATGGTTTTCGTACTCAACGACCGCACATGAACGCCGTGGATGGTTGGGGCTTCTTTAGTCCTCAAGCCGAGTTGCGTTTGCAATCGATCATGGGTTTGCAAACCTGGAATTCGATTCGCAGTCTGGATTTTTTGTGCTCGCTGAATGATGTCGATCCTGAACGAATCGGTGTGACGGGCGGCAGTGGCGGTGGAACGCAGACCTTCATCCTTTGTGCCATCGATCCGCGACCCGCCGCGGCCTTTCCCGCCGTGATGGTTTCCACGGCCATGCAGGGCGGTTGCACGTGCGAGAATTGTTGCAACTTGCGCGTTGCTGCAGGCAACGTCGATTTCGCCGCGCTGTTTGCGCCCAAACCACTTGGTCTGACCGCTGCCGATGACTGGACGCGGGAAATGGAAACGAAAGGGTTTCCGGAACTTAAATCGCTATACGAGTTGTACGACCGGGACGAGCAGTTGGTTGAACTAACGGCGCGGCTGGAATTTGGTCACAACTACAACCAGGTCAGTCGCGAGGCCATGTACCGGTTTATGAATCGGCACCTTTCGCTGGGGCGTGAGGAAGAAGAACTGGCGGAAAAAGCAATCGCGGTGCACCAACGCGATGTTCTGACAGTATTTGACGACAAACATCCCCGACCCGAATGGAGTGAAAGGCACGAGCAAGATTTGTTGCGTGATTGGGCGTTGTCTGGTCGGCTTGCCGGATTGAACGAGTCGACCCTTTCCTCCGCGAATTCCGAGAAGTTGCAGGAATCCGTCCGCCTCGCGCTCGAATCCCTGATCATGCATGTCGATTCCCCGCTGGCATGGAAGCGTGACGAAGACGCCACGCATGACAAGCTGGCCGTCGAAAGTGGGAGTTTGCTGGCCAGCACAGCGCAGCTTGAATCAGGTGTCGCGCTCGCCGCGGTTAAGTCGGAAGAGCCCCTTCCGATTGACGGAATCGTAATCGACTTGCGGCAAGGCGGCGTCAACGCAACGTTCAGGCAGTTGGAAGATGAGAGTTCCCGGACAGCTGAATTGTTTCTTTACACCGGTCAGCTGGCTACGATCGACCTGCTCGACCCCCTGCAGGATGAAGGGCAGGTTGCCGGCAACCGCCTGGTCAACAACGGGCGTGAGGCTTCTGGCTACACGTTTGGCTACAACCGAACCCTATTCAGTTGGCGTGTTTCGCAGGTCCTGTATCTGATTGAATTCCTCGAAGAGCGATTTCCCGACAAGCCCGTCACTATTCACGCCGACGAATCGATGACGCCAGTTGCCATCGTCGCCCGTGCCAGCGCACCGTCGGACGTGTTGGTCCACCTCGAAGGCCATCTCAACGGATTCCGTTTTGCCGAGATTGACGATTTGCGTCACGAGCACTTTTTGCCGGGAGCGATAAAGTACGGTGATGTCGACGCGTTTCTGGAATGTCGACCCTGGGGCCGAATCGATTTGCGCGGTGCAGAAGGCGACGGATCGCGATAACGAGGCCCGATCAGATTTCCGAGCCGAGTGGATATCAAAGTTGAGGACTAGCGGTCGCGACCGAGCTGGTTCGTGCCTAACGACTGTTCCTGAATGTACCAGTCCAGCCAGGCTTGTTCATTGAACCCGAAATCCACGGTCTCGGTCAACAATTTGAGTGTGTCGAGGACGGACTGGTTGGTGTAATTCCTCACGACAAACTGGGGTTGACCACCCATTTGCATGCCTCGACCCTGATCGCCTTGTTGCAGTTGGAAATTGCCTTGCGGGAGGCCAGTCGGCTCCTTGTGCGTTGTGTTCAACGCATCGATGAGTGGACGAACGGCACTTTGGTCTCGCATATGTCCAATCAGCCAGGCCGCGGTGTTTACCTGGCGATTGGGTGTGTCGGGGGTTGGTCGCAGGAATGGCAGGACAGTCGACGTAATGCCCCGCGGACTGTAATGATCCTGCTTGAGCAGCGTAATGCATTGATCCTGCAATCCGCGGCCGCGGTCATTGGCACTCATGGCAAAAACGACAAGAGCGTTTTGTGCACCCGACGATGGAATCCGGCCCAGGCTGTCCAGCAACATTCGCTGAATCCGGATGTCATCCTCTTTCTTGATCAATTCGACCAGCCCTGGCACGGCAGCCGGATGGTTCACCTGTTCAATATTGTTGCGAGCTGCCAGGTCATTGCGACGCTTGACCTTTTGCAACCAACCCTTGAGCTTTCGTGTCCACTCCTTGCTCAGGTCATCGTTGGCGTCGGCATCCTCGCTCATGCGGACCGCTTCGGGTAATCGCCAAACTCCCTTGGAGACTTCGATGTATCCGTGGTTTTGCAAGAAGTGATCGCGGTGGACCCACACGCCGCCCTCATCCACATAATTCAGCCGGGCCCGGGCATCTGCATGATCCGGATCCAGTTCAATGATTTGCATCAGGTGATATTCGCGTTGCTTGTGCAGGTGATTTTCCTGGCACCACTGCTGCATGGCCCAGTGACCATCGACCGTGTTTTCCACAGCGGACTTGCGTTGCAGGTATTCACGCAGTTCGGGACTGGGTCGCTCAACACGTCGCACCTGGTTAAACCGAAGTTTAATAACACCGCCATCGTCGGTTTCGACGAGATACATCTTCTGCTTGTTCTCCTCGATCTCCTGTACGTGACCGCGGATTTCCCCGCCACTACGCAGATGCACAATATCCAGCAGCGGCGGATCGGCAGCGTGCAGCGAATTTGCGGAAGCGACCAGGAGAACGATCAGGAGACAGCGCAGCAACCTAGTCACGCGACGGATAGAGTCCGACATTTTGATATTCCTGAATTGAGGGTGCCCCGGTGTTCCGACCATCATTCTACACTGCCGGGAACCGCAAGGCACGACCGATCAAGCCCGGCGGCGACGTCCCAGGGCCACCGCCACGCTACCAAAACCGAGGAAAACCAGCGATCCGGGCTCAGGTACGGCATACCATGCCAGTCCGAATTCTGTGGTCATGTCCGTGGAGACCTTGATGGTGTACAACCCGGCACCCAGCGTGGAAAAGTACAAATGTTCCACGTTGTCAACCGTGCTCAGGCTTTGGTCGATTGGGTTAACAAGGTCGTTGATGTCGAAAATCTCCAGGCTCATGTTGGCCAGCGACGTTACCGGATCAAAGATATTAATGTCGACATTGCCGTCAGTCACATCAATGTTCCAGGTGAGATTGAAGGTTACGTCCTCCAGCCCATCCGGACCAACTTCGAGGTTGTAGTACAGGGGGCTGCCTGAGTCGATCGTCTCGCCGTAGTCATATCCGCGGAAGTCAATGGTGGCACCGGCAGGTACAGACAGGCTGCCGTCCGTTTCACCGGCTTCGATAATTTTGTAGCTGTTATAGATGTTCAATTCGCCTGCGCCGAAGATGTCGTCCAGAGGCCGTGTCGTCGTGCGATCCCAGGTCGGGAACTCGTGTTTGGTGGCACCCGCCATGAGAATAGACTTCATCATTTCCGGACGGCTGGCATCGGCGTTGCCTTCATTAACGGCTTGTTGATGCAAGACGGCGAGCACAGAACTGACGCGCGCCGTTCCCTCGCTGGTCGTGGTCGTGTCGGTAACGATGTCGGGTTTGACACGTCCAGCCCCGTATATCGTGGTTAAACCTTGACTGGATCCGCCGTCGGAGCGCCCCACGGTAATCGCGTTATAACCCTGGCCCATCAACTGAGGCAGCGCTGCGGTGCTATTGGCCAAACCGACGGCCACAGACAAACCATCGCGATTAATCGTATAGTCAAGGCGTGCCAGTGCATCCTCGGCCGCTGCAATCTGCGGGGCGGTGGCGCCGTAACTGCCAGCCCACGAGTGATTCTGAACCTTAAATGCGCTTTGATCGACTGGGTCATTGTTTGTTACCCGACCCAGCTGTTGATCGATGTAATCGTTGTTCTCGTAGACCGTCATGTCGGTTTCGCCCTGGGCGATACTCATGTCTCCAAAGAACCAGCGGGCGACAATGCTGGCATGGCCAGAATAATCGTTTGCGGGATTGTTGACACCACTGCCATCGGTGAAGTTTTTTGTCGTCAGGCCAAAACCGTTGGGATCAGGCAGATAACTGACGATTACGTTTGGGTTGTCATTTATTTCATCGGCTTCGACCATCGACAACGGGATACCGGTGCCGTCTTCCAGTCCTGCACCAACCTCATTCAACAGTTTGGTGTAATCGACCGAGTCCTGCCAGGTTTGGGCGTCGGCCGTGGGGAGCCAACCCAATGCGAGGAAAATCGCGAAAACGAAAGGACTGATTTTGGAAATCGGTAGACGCATAATCTTCAGCCCTCTAGCTGGCCAGGTGAACTGTAATGAGTCGGCGAGAAAAGAATCTGAATGACAAGCCAATCGCAATCCGGCAATCGATCGCGGTTACCCGAACTTATCCAATTTCAGTGGTTAATCAACGAATTATTACCCATCTTTGGGCTCATGCATTCAATAAATCGGTCAAATGTTGCCCCGCAAATACTGCCCGGCTTGTATAACGGATTAAATCACATTCATTATTCCGATAACCGTGTGAACCCGCAGATCGCTCGCTATTGTCCTGCCTGAACGATTTGCAACGATACCTGTATGGCAACCATTCCGCTGAAACAACTCGCCGATCTCTGTCACCGTGTGGGCACCAGCTACAAGGCTGGTGTGGATGTCAAAACGATCTGGGAACGTGAGACCCGCAACGGTTCACCTGCCATGCGTCATGCCATGCGGACTGTGGCGGACCGGGTTGCCGCAGGTCATACCGTCGCAGAAGGCATGCAGGCAACCAACGGATACTTCCCGGAAATGGCCGTGGCCGTCGTGGAAGCCGGAGAGAAAGGCGGGCGACTGGAACGGTCGTTCGAGTTGTTGTCAAAACACTATGAAACGCTGGTACGTTTTCGTCGGGAAATGGCCAGCCGCCTGGCGTGGCCAATACTCGAACTGGTTGGCGCCGTCGTCATAATCGGTTTGATGATTCTCGCCATGGGCTGGGCGACGTCGAGCGCGGGTGGCGAACCGCTTGACTTTCTGGGTTTTGGCTGGTCGACGATGCAGTACTTTTGGGCATGGGTGATCTTTGTCGTCATGTCGTTTGGCACGCTGGCCGTGCTCGTCTATGGGTCCAAAGAAGGCTGGTTTGGCGAAGCTCCCATGCAAATCGCGCGGAAGATTCCCCTGCTCGGCAAGACGATTCAGATTTTTGCGTTGTCACGTTTCGCATGGGTGCTGGCAGCCGCTTACGAAGCGGGAATGAATACGATGCGTGGCGTGAGATTGGCGTTTCGCGCCACACAGAATTTCTATTACCAGCAATTCGAGGATCAGGTCGCAGACGATCTGCAATCCGGAGTGCAGTTAACCGACGCGTTACGCGCAACCGGTGCCTTTCCCGATGACTTTATGTTGCACGTCGACAACGGTGAACTGACCGGAAACATTCCGGAATCGATGAATCGCGTGGCCGAGGAGTATACCGATCAGGCTGAGAAGAACCTGTCGATTCTCGCCAAGGTCCTGTTCATGGTCATTTTCACCATTGTTGCGTTGTTCATTGGCTTCTTGATCATCACGCTGTACATGCAATACATCGGCACCTTTCAACAGTTCGCACTTTTGGGTCTGGGACAGGCGAGATAGTCGTTGTTGCCCGGTGCGAATTTTCTTCAAAAAGCGGTGAATTAGTTTGACTGGCTTGGCTAATTTGGGCAAAATGCTGCCGCCTTGGTAGTCTGTCGCCGAGCCCGGGCATGAATGACCACAATTCCCGATCGATTCCGGGTCGGGTTTCAGCTTCCCAATGTCACGAATTGACGAGAAAGGCCAGTTATGAAACAGCTGATTTTGCCTGCAATGTTTTTCGCCGCCATGGTGATCCTGGCTCCGGAACCATGCGCTGCTCAGGCGGTTCAACAGGACCAGTTAACGTTGCCATTGCCTCCTGCTCCGGGCGTACAAAGTCCAACTTTGCCCGTGCCGCCGCCGCCGCCCGGGCAAACGCCCTCGGTAACCTTGCCTTTGCCGCCAGTGCCCACGCCCATGCCGTTGCCTCCGCAACCGCCCTACAACCCGGGCTTGTGGAGCAGTTCCTGTGGATCCACCGGTGGTGGTTTCCGACCGGGCGGCAGGTGGATCACCTCCACGCATTCGTGGGGTCATCGTTGGGGACATGGCTATACGTTGGGTCCGGCTTTGCAGCACCGTTACATTGCGTTGAACGCTACACCCGATCGCATTGCCGCCTTGGCGACGATGGACAACACCCAGGTTTATGTATCCGATGAACCGCTGGATAGCGGGCAGCAACGAGTTAGCACCATCACGCGTTCGCGGCGTGCCATGAGTCCGCGTAACGTCAATCCGATGCTGGCCAGCCAGTTCTTTGGAGTTGGATTTGACGCTTATTGGAAGGGCGATTATTTCAAGGCCCTGAAGTATCTCGACCACGGTTTGCAGGCGTCCGATCGCGACGCGCGACTTTGGTACTACAAGGGATTCACCGAGATCGAATTGGGCCGGCAACACGAAGCCCTTGCTTCGCTGGCTGAGGCGGTGCGGGTACAGTTGGCCCATCCAACACAAAACCGACGCGTAGCGCAAGCGCTGGAGCGCATTCAGGGTGATGCGAGAGTGCGTCTGGAAGAAGCCAGGTTGCAAGCCCAATCGATGCAACGCATGGCTGCTGCCCAGAGCAGCGGTGACAATCTGGCC
>JBPCVB010000802.1:0-20435 GCA_051010855.1 Pirellulaceae bacterium
TGGCACACAAGTGGCTGGGCCGAGCGGCAATGCCGTGCGACGCACCCGGAATCCGCACCAGCGCCGAATCAATGCCGCGAAGTTGCAACGCCTGATAAAACTGCTCGGACTCGCTCATCGGCGTGCGGTAATCCTCTTCTCCGGTCAACAGCATCGTAGGCGTTTCCACATTGCCAACCAGCGAAATCGGCGAGCGTTTCATGTACTGCTCGGTATGCTCCCACGGATAACCGGGGAACCAGTACTGGTAAAAGTAGTTATATCCGTCGGAGGTCAGGGCAAAGCTGTACCAGTTGATCACAGGCTTGGCCACCACCGCCGCATTAAAGCGATTCGTGTTGCCCACGATCCAGGCTGTCAGCACGCCACCACCGCTGCCACCGGTCACGTACAACTGGTCTTCGTCAACGATGCCATCTTCGATTAATCGATCCACGCCACTCATCAAATCGTCGTAGTCCTGACCGGGATAGTTGTGGTGAATCTGGTTGGCGAACTCCTGGCCATAGCTGGTGCTGCCGCGCGGATTGACATACAGCACGACGTAACCGGCAGCGGCCATCAACTGCAGTTCGGCAGTGAACACATCGCCATACGCTGAAAACGGACCGCCATGAATCTCCAGAATCATGGGATATTTCTCGTTCTCGTCGTAGTTCGGGGGGAGAATGACCCACGACTGGACTTCGCGATCGTCAAAACTGGACGTAAAGCGCATTTCGCGAACTTCGCCCAGGGTCTTGTGCCCCAACAGGTCCTTGTTCAAATCCGTCAAACGCTCGACCGGACCGCCGGACATTCGTCGTGCCAAATCGCCGGGGTGCTGCGGTGTCGTAATACAAAAAGCCACGGTGCCATTTTCGGCCACACTGAATCCGCCACCCCGTGTGTAGGGTCGGCCGGTTGCGTTGGATCCGAGATTGTCGGCCATTCGTTCAATCGTGCCGTCGAGTTTGGCCACGGCCAGTTTGGAATTGCCCTGGTCGGTATAGGTAAACAGGAATCCGTTGTGGTACTGGCTCCACATCGGCGAGCCGATACCGCGATCGATACTTGCCAGGACCCGGCGGTTGGATCCATCCGGGCTCATCACGTAAAGGTCGGCATTCTGTGAACCGAGTTTTTGATCGTCATATCCGGTAAAGGCCAGGTGCAGTCCATCGTCGGACATAGCGGGGCTGGCGTCCGGGCCGTCGCGGGTGGTGAGCTGCGTGATTTCGCGCGAAGCAAGATCGACTCGATACAGTTCGCTATTGACCGGCTGGAAGTCACTGTTTTCATGCCGGTTGGCCGACAAGATGATCGACTGGCCATCAGGCAACCAGCAAATGCTGCCACCGTGATTGAAGTCGCCGCTGGTAATCTGTCGCGGCGTGCCCCCATCGGCGCTCATGACAAATAGTTGCGTAAATCCGTCTCGCAGGAATCCCGCGCCATCGGCACGATACCTGAGCCGGGTGATCATGGTTGGAGGATCGGCCCATTCGGCTCCTTCGGGTTTGGCAGGCAAGGTTGCAAAGGGTTCGGGCTTGGCGGGAACGCGCATGAAAAATGCGATTTGGGTGCCATCCGGGGACCAGGTCATTCCGCCGGGACTTTCGGTCAGGCGACTGAGCGGGGCCGAGCGATCGTCCTGAACCCAGTGACAGTGAATCTGCGACTTGCCGTCGTTCATGGTGACATACATGATGCGGTCGCCACTGGGTGACCATTGCGCGGACAAAATATTGCCGCCGGTGATCAACGGCATGTGGTGGCCGTGCTCATCAATCAACCACAGATCCGACTTGCGACCATCGGTCATGATGTCGAAATGGTTGCGTGAATAAATAATCCGCGAACCATCCGGAGAGATTTGCGGATTGGATGCGTATTCCAGTTCAAAAACGTCGGCCGGCCGCAGAATCGAATCATCGATATCCGGTGCATCCTGGGCAAACACAAATTGACTGGTGACCCAGCCCATGGCAATCGCCATGATGGTAAACAGAAGCTTCTTCATGGTGTCATTTCCCGCTGCGTAGAATCGCAATCGCCTGAAGCAGAGCATTGTCACTGGAGGACCGCCACGTTTCAAGCATTCCCGTGCCAGGATTTCTCAAGGCCGGACATTAAATCGGGGTTGCCGACTGTGAATCAGTTCGGACTCATAAGCCCTGCGCACCGTTACTTCGCGCGCTCGCGAATCCGGGGCAAAGGCGTGAAGTTCGATTGTGATGTTCTCAAACCCGTTTTCCGCCAGATAACTGGCCAGTGACTGGCTGTCGGATTGGTCGAGATGTCGCCGCAAACGCGTGCGAAGGTTGGCAGCTTCACCGATGTACAAATAACCGGAGGCATCACGAAAAATGTACACACCCGGATTTGGGGGGATTCGTTCCGGCGACTCGGCAAGTTCCGCCGCCCCGTGCTCAGTCACCACGCGGCCCCAGTCGACAATGCGGGTAATCAGTTCCGGTTTGAGACGCCGGACCTTGCGTAGCCGAAATGCTGATTTGCGGACCAGATACAGGTCGATATCGCCGTCGATCGCCTCGGCGGCCTTGTCGAATTCGTCACGATAAATGGGGTCACACATCATCCGATCGATCGAAACGCGGTGCCGATCGGTGACGAGCCGGGTACACATCTCGGCAATGTGTGCGACCGGGTCGGAATCGCGGGTGTTACGCCGAGTGGCACGGATCGTCAACTTGCCAGCCTTCCGAAGATTCAAAAGCGTCCAGTTACATTGTGCCGCCGTGATCCCGGGCAGCGACTGTTGGCACTCAGCGACAAACGCGGCGTTCAGTCCCGATTGGAGGATGACTTCGTCACTGCTGTACCCGTCATGTTTGGCGGCAAAGGCCTCGATCACGACCTGGTCTACCGTGTCGCGCAGAGTTTCATCCGGCGTCTGCCCACACGCGACGGACACTGACCAGCACAGAGCGGCAGACAGGATGCACGTTACAGAAATTGGAAACAGGTTGGTCATCACCATCAACGATGTTTGCGGGGACGCTTGCCGTCAACGTGTTTTGTCGACTTGCCCGACGACATCTTCGGTGCTCTTGAATCCCGTTTGAGGTTTTTGCCACCTTTCTTCTTGCCCTTGGCCGCACCGGTAACCAGGGCAAACTCGACTTCACGGCGATCCGGATCCGCGGACACAACCCGGATACGAACCGGGTCACCTAAACGGAATTGGTTGCCCGAACGATGCCCCGACAACCGTCTGGTTCCGCGATCAAAGAAATACTGGTCGTGTGGCAGGCTATCCAGCGGCACGAAACCATTGGCCGGCAACTCGACTCCCTGTGCGAAGAGCCCATATGCCTCGACACCGGTGATGACCGCGTCCATTTCCATGCCGATCTTGTCGGTAAGGAAATTGATCATTTTGAGTTTAATCAGTTGCCGTTCGGCCGATTCAGCCCGTTGTTCCATTTCACTGCAATGGATGCCGAGCCGGTTGAGCAAGCCGAATTCGCTGGCCGGTTTTTGGCCATCGATCAAGGCTCCGATCATGCGATGAATCACCAGGTCGGGATAACGGCGGATCGGGCTGGTGAAATGGCAGTACGCTTCGCTGGCCAATGCGTAATGGCCGACTTCGCGCGGACTGTAAATGGCCTTTTGCATGGCTCTGAGGATGGCGAAATGCACCGCGTGGCTTTCGGGCTGGTCACGCGAGGCTTCAATGATCTTTTTCAATTCAAACCGGCTCTGCAGGTTTTTGGCCTTGTAGCCCAGGTCGCCAAGCAGCGTCGTAAGGTCGGACATCTTGATCGGCGACGGCGGCTCGTGAATCCGTCGCATCAGGTACAGTTCCAGGTCGACCATGTGCCGGGCAACTGCCTCGTTGGCGGCCAGCATGAACTCCTCGATCACCTGGTGGCTTTCGGTGTGTTCGCGAGTGTGCGCGCCGCTTACTTTGCCGTTTTTGTCCAGGTCAATTTCGACTTCGGGAATGACCAAATCGAATGAGCCTCGGGCCATGCGTCGCTGACGCAGGTTCATCGCCAGAGTGTGCATGTTGCGCACGAGTTCAAAAATCTCCGGTTTCAGTTTCTTTTTCCACGGCGTATCGTTTTGCAAATAGTCGTCGATTTCCTCGTAGTTGAAACGGTGGCAACTTTTGATCGCACCGCGATGCAGTTCGGTACCCACCGGAACGCCGTCATCTGTGAACTCGATCAAGGCGGTCATGCAATAACGCACACGGTCGGGTTGCAAACTGGCCAGATTGTTGGAGATGATTTCCGGCAGCATCGGAATGACACGGTCGGGCAAATAGATCGATGTGGCCCGGCGATAAGCCTCGTTATCCAGTTCCGTGTTGGGTTGAACAAAGTGAGACACGTCCGCAATGTGCACACCCAGTTGCCAATGCCCGTTCTCGATACGCTTCAGTGAGATGGCATCATCAAAGTCGCGGGCGGTTTTGGGATCGATGGTGACGATGGTCTCGCCTGTGAAATCGGTACGGCCATCGATGGATTCATCGAATTCTTCGGCCTGATCGCGGGCATCATCCAGAACCTGTTCGGAAAAGTCGCCCGGCAATCCGAACTCGGCGATGATCGTCAGTGTATCGACGCCCGGTGTGCCGCGATCGCCAAGAACTTTCACGATCACCGCTTCGCCTGGAGTGTAATCGCCGCCGCGACCCATCCCCGGGAATCGCACCATTTCCACCACGACCTTGTCACCGATGCGACAGGCCTTGGCGCCGGCGTCTCCTACCAGCACGTCAGTATCAAATTGATTGCCGTCGATCGAGACCAGTCCATACTGGCCGCGTTCGTGATACGTGCCCACGAACTGATGCGTCCGCCGCTCGACAATTTCAATGACGCGGCCACTGGTTTTGAGACGCTTGCCCTCGCGGCGGGCGGTCAATTTGACACGAACGATGTCGCCGCTGGCAGCATCGAGAGTGCGACGCTGGGGAATGTAGACGTCCTCCGGTGGCAAATCATCCGGCCCGGCTTTGGGGTCCGGCGCGACAGCGACAAAGCCGAAGCCGCCTGCTGCACGAGAGAATCGCCCGACGACCTCGTTGTGTTTTGTCTTGCGCCGCGCCGCGCCCTTCTTTTTGGCAGGCTTTTCGTTTGCCTTCAACACCAGGTGCCTGGGGCCGTACCGCAGCTGGCCTTTCTTGACCAGTCGCTTGATGACCGTCTTGAGTTCCCGCAGGTCATCCTCGGGCAGCTTCAGTTGCTTGGCGATCGTGCGTGGCTTGACCGGTTTATATTCATCCCGATTCACATGATCGAGGACGCGTTGCGGCAAATCTTGAGTGGGCATGGGCACCAGTCTAGCACCCGGCCAGCCTGAACGGGCAGGGGTCAGTCGCTGCGTGTCTGATTGGTCAGCGATTCCAGCTGCTTTTCCAGTCCCGCCACACGTTCCTGCAAGTCCTGTAGCATCGCCAGAATCAGCACGTGCGTCTTCTTGGCATCAATCCCCACCGGACTGGCATCACTGTGGATCAGTCGGGCGATTTCCTCAAAACGTTTAGAGTCAATTTCCATTGGAACCTCAGTGGTTATCGAGCTGGTGAAGAATGCAAATTGTAAAATGCAAATTGCGAATTGCAAATTGGAACAGGGAGGGGACGGAGCCTCACCTTCCCGTGAAGTTTCGCCCTCACGAATGAATATTATTCCGCTGCAACGTCATGCGGATGATGTCGTGACCAAAGTTCCTTGATGCGGCTAACCCGTTGCTTGGTACGCGAAACCGAGCAACCCAGTTGTTCGGAGATTTCCTGGTTGTTGTACCCTTCCATGCGTAACAGAGCCGTCTGACGCAGCTTCTCCTCACCCAGTTCATTTAGTAGCTCGTCGCACACGGCTACGACCTGATCGGCCATCTCCGGCAACCGATTATCGTCCAGTACATTGGCCAGGCCGACAGCTTCTGCATCATCGACCCGATGAAAAACTGATTCGCCCCTTACCTGACCACCACCGCGTTTATCGGCCAATTGATGGCGGCGATGCTGGGTGACCTTGCGAGCGGTGATGGTGACGAGCAGCCGCCACAGATCGTCGCGGCCCGACAGTTCAAAGCGGCCGGCATCGGCACCCTTGAAAAAACTCTTAAGTGCGCTAAGTGCAATGTCTTCTTCGTCCAGCGTGCGACGCGGCATGACGCCCATTTTCTTGCGGGCAAATGCCATGAGACGGGGAAAGTAATCCGCCCAGATTTGTTCGGCTCTGACGCTGGTGATGCCACTTCCCTCAAACAGCAACCAGGTCAATTGCTCCCCGTCACCCATTTCAAATCTCCCATCAACTACTTTGGTACCGCGGCCGATCACGAATTATAGGTGTCTCCCGCTGTACTTGCCAAACAATCGAGTCATCCGTGACCGACATCACCGCTGATTCGCTGGCAGCATGTGCGAAAAAAAATGCGTCGATGGTTTCGTGATCCACGCCGCTCATCCCGGATGAGGGGCTTTTGCCTATGTTTGAATGGCTACTCCCGGTTCATTTGATCATTCCACTTGCAAAATTGTTGCCCGGGGAATTTATGAGTTGTAGATTGACCCCTGATCTATTGCCACGGAAGTACGCCATGTCGGATTCGATGTCAGAAAAACGGGATGTCTCACATCAGTATCATCTTGAACTGATTTGCGATGCCTTTGATCAGGCCTGGGCTGCCGGAGAATCGCCCGATCTGGGATCATTTCTGGAACAGGTGGCTACGGAACAACAAGATCAGCTGTTGGCGCAGCTGCTGCCCATCGACCTCGAATATCGCGAACAGGCCGGACAGCATGTCAATGCGGATGACTACGCCGGTCTGGGACCAACCGCGGTGGACCTGGTCACGCGTCTGTTGCGGCAGGTCGCCGAAAACTTGCCCACAGTTGCCGACGGCGAAACACTCGCGCCAGTCGCCATGCAGGACATCGCCGATATCCGGGAGGTGGGGCCCTACAAGTTGCTGCAACAGATTGGCGAAGGCGGCATGGGCGCCGTGTGGATGGCCGAACAGGAACGGCCGGTGCGACGCCGTGTGGCGCTGAAACTGATCAAGGGCGAGCTGGCCTCACGCGAGATCATCGCACGGTTCGAGGCCGAGCGTCAGGCGCTGGCCATGATGGATCACCAGAACATTGCCCGGGTGCTGGACGCCGGTACGACCGATCAGGGTATTCCCTATTTCGTGATGGAGCTGGTCAACGGGATTCCGATCACCGATTACTGCGACAACAACCGGCTGGGTATCGAAGAACGACTGGAACTGATGGTGCCGGTATGCAAGGCAATCCAGCACGCGCATCAGAAAGGGATCATCCATCGCGACCTCAAGCCGTCCAATGTGCTGGTGACGCTGTATGACGGTCAGCCGGTGCCAAAAGTAATCGACTTTGGCCTGGCCAAGGCACTGGAGCATACAACCAAGCTGACCGACAAGACGATGTTTACCGAGTTCGGGAAGATCGTGGGCACGCTGCAGTACATGTCGCCCGAACAGGCCGAGATGAGTGCGCTGGACATCGATACCCGAACCGATGTGTATTCACTGGGGGTCATGGTGTACGAGTTACTGACTGGCAGTACGCCTTTGGAACCGGAGACGATCAGGACCAGTAATTTGCTGCAGGTGTTGAAGTTGATCCGCGATCAGGAGCCGATCAGGCCGAGCGCAAGACTGGTCGAATCGGCCAATGCACTTGGAGAGATTTCAGAGCAGCGCCGCATTGCGCCAGCGAAACTCCAGAACGTGCTTCGCGGCGAACTCGACTGGATCGTGATGAAGGCCCTGGAAAAGGACCGCACGAGGCGTTATGAAACGGCCAGTGCCCTGGGCGAAGACTTGCAGCGATTTGGTGACGACGAGCCCGTTCACGCCAGGCCGCCGTCCACGCTGTACCGCTTTCGCAAACTGGTCCGCAAGCATCGCGTTGCTTTTTTGGCTTCGATCGCTGTGGGCCTGGCGATTCTGGCCGGAGGCATAGCCCTGATCATCGGCACCACCCAGGCCGCCGTCAGCGCGCATGAATCCCGGGAATCGGCGCAACGCGCTGAAGAGTCTGCCGCTGCTGCCCGGTCAGCCGTCAACGACTACTTTGTGATCGTGAGTGAAAACCGTTTGCTCAGTGAACCCGGGTTTCAGGAACTGCGTCGGGAGTTGTTGGAACGTGCTCTTGATTACTATCGCGAATTCATCGACTCGACACCCGACGATCCGCAGACCGCTTTTGACGTCGGCACAGCCTATATCAATCTAGCGAGAATCCAGCACAATCTGGGGCACAGGGACGAGGCGATGCAGAACATCCATTCGGGAATGCACTTGCTGGAGCAACAATCA
Organism: Pirellulaceae bacterium; assembly: GCA_051010855.1. GTDB lineage: Bacteria > Planctomycetota > Planctomycetia > Pirellulales > Pirellulaceae > CAJQPP01. The sequence continues at coordinate 8,320 of JBPCVB010000802.1, forward strand.
AGCCTGGAAGCTGAAGCCTATCTGGCGATCGCGTACGACAAACGCGGGACCTGGTATCTGGTGGCTGGTGATTTCGACAAGGCCGAGGCGGATTTGAAAACGGCAATCGGCATGTTGGAGGAATTTTGGGACAACAGCGCTCCCACGGCCGAAGTTTTCTATTCGCTTGTATCCGGCATTCTCGAATTGGCCAGGGTCTACGATCAGAAAGTTGACGGCACCGAACAGTACCGCGAACAACTACTGCGTGCCCGTCGCTGGCTGGATGGATGCCCGGAAGAACTGCGGGATGAACCGGACATCCGTCTACTGAAGGCCAATGTCCTGAACAGCCAGTCCGGACTGTATCGGATTGCAGGCGGTGGCATCTCTGCGCCGGAAGCACTGAAAATGGCCCGGCAATCAGTTGATATCGTCCGGCAACTGATCGCCGACAGCGCCAGCGAAAACGCCTATCAGCGAGCGTTATCCCAAGGACTGAATTCGCTGGCCTATCGGTATTCTGATAACCGCATGTACAAGGAAGCGGCCGATCATCACGCGCAAGCGATTGAGATACTCGATCGAATTCATTTGCGAAGCCCGGACGTGACACAGAATCGCTACCAGCTCGCCGTCGCCTGGGACCAGCGGGCATTTGCCCTTTCGCAAATGAAGGATCCCGACCTGGACGCCTCCGAGGCCGCTTACCTGAAGGCGCTGGAAATTTTTGGTCCCTTGCTGGACGACAAGACCAATTCCCACTGGGCCAAATCCCTTGAATGGACGGGACAGATCAATAACGGGCTGGCCATGCTGGCCCGCGATCGTGGCGATTACGACGAAAGCATGAATTACTTCACCGAAGCCGAAACGATTCAACGGAAATTGCTCCAGACATTTCCTGAAAACTTTTACTACCAGATGAACCTTGGCGGCACCCTGTTTAACCGCGCCAACGCCGCATGGCAATTTGAGAAAGCGGCAGCGGCCGCAGAGGATTTTCTCAACGCCATCCGGCAACTTGAGACGCTCAGTCGCAATTCCAGCAGCTTGCGGCCAATCCGTCACCTCGCCTGGTCACATCTGTTGCTGGCTCAGGTTTATCAATTTGGGCTTGTCGACTATGCGAAATCAACCGAACACTATCAGCAATGCATTGACTGTTGTGACCAGCTCAAAGCTCAAATGCCTGAATTTGTGGGCGTGCGGCAACGATCCGAACTGGAAATTGAAATTAACGAAGTTCTGCAATTGGCCGAAGCCGGTGACGCGTCAACTGCCGAGCGGTATCAACAACTCGACGAACGGTTGGCTCAAATGCGTCAACTGACGATGACCCAGCCGGACTTTCTGTGGAGCATGGCTGTGCTGGGTGCTGCCGCCGTGTCAGTAGCCGATGACGAAGACACGCGATCAAACTGTTGCGATATCATGGTGCGGCACCTCGAACAGTGCTGGCGGCGCAAACTGTTTGAAGCGGACAAGTTTGAGCGACTGTTGGGCCGGGAGCCCTTTGCAGGCATTCACGACGAGCCCCGGTTTGAGGAATTTGTCGCGAGTCTGGATTTCTAGCGACGTCAAACCCCGGGGCGGCATTCCCGTTCATCGCGACTTTCCCCCCCTTTCCATCAGGGTTTCATATCGCGACCGATGCATGGAGTGCCTGGGCGGACCAGCATTGCAAGCTGCGGCGAACGTCGGCTGGGACTTCGTGGCCATGCAGTCGCCGGGACGGCTTGCTTTGCTGGACACCAGGCACGCGCTATGGCAACCGACCAGGTCGATCATGGAGTTCAGGAAGCCTGTCCAGCGGATAAACAAGAGGATGAAGAAAGTCTTCGACCGACGGAAAGGCGATGAACAGGGTCTCCGTTTGCGTATCGCGCGTTCGGCGAACCGTCAGCACAATCGACGATAACGATCGTTCGCGGGGATCCCGCATTTCCGTCGTATTTGCCGTACGAACGCTCCGCATGGCGTCCCACAAGTCACTCCGCGAGTCGATACGCTGGCCGTTAAAGGCCGTTACAACATCACCAACCTCGAGCCGCAGTGCCAGAGTTGCCACGGATTGTGATGCCAAATCCGGGCGGATGTCACCGAGGATCCTGATCACGACAAGACCCTTGTCACTGTCCTCAAATACGGCGCCGGCCAGCACAAAATAGTCAGGTCGTTCGGCTGAACTGCGAGAGTCCTGGCCAAATGCGTTGCCGACCGTAACCAGGGCGCACAGACAAACCAGCAATGGAACGATCATTTTCATCAGAATGCTCCTTGTAATAGAGAAAAAAAAGGCAAAGGGGCTTGCGCCACCGTTTGCCAAAACCCATGCTTCATCCATGTCATGGAGATCAGGCAGGCAAGGGGACAGTGAATTCTCCGGAATTTCACCGGAGCGGGATCGTAGCGGATTGCTGAAGATAATCACTCAGATGCTGACAATGAGCGGGGTCACAGAAACGCCCAGTTTGGCGGGCATTTAGTCGAGCAGGGCTTTGGAGAGGAATTTTTTTGTTTTGTGCTGTCCTCTGCCAGACCGCGCCGCCATGTACGGGTAACAACCGTTTTTCACCCGTAATTGAAGAGGATTAAACCATGAAACGTCTTACAGCCCTTTTTGCCCTGTCCGCCGCAACCCTGTTCTCCAGCCTGTTGGCAACCGATTCGGCCGAGGCCCAGTATCCGGTGTATCAGCGCCCGGTTTATCCGGTCCATGTGACGCCAAACCAGCTGATCGGATTCAATCCGCAAACCGGTCCGATCACGTTCAATCAGCAAATCGACAATACGGCTTTCGATTTCGGTCGCAACCAAAGCCGCAACAACCAGCGGCGCTGGGTCAACCGTCCTGTGTACAACACGATGGGCCAGATCACCGGTTACGAACAAGGTTGGGAATGGACCAACATGTACACCGGCCAGAGCCATGGCGATACGCAAGTCATCACTCATCGTCCTGGTGGCGGCATGAACATAATGGGGCACACGCATATGCAGAGCCATCACTATGGCAGCCCGGGCATGCACATCCAGAATCATGTCCGTGGCGGAGGCGGGATGCACGTTCAGGGCCGCACCCGCGGCGGTACCCACGTCCAGCGACGTAGCTACGGTGGAGGATAGTCACAGTCAGCGAAACTGCCGTTTGCAATCACTCCCCGTCGGTGGCGGGGAGTGTTTTTTTTGTTGACTACCGCGTGGATTGTAAATAAATGCAAATCCAGATGGGGAGAGCCTCGCCCTCCCGAGTGCTGTCATGCGACGGACGCACCAACTTGTTGTAACAATTCGCGATACCAGTTGGCGGCCTGTTCCGTGCGGCGGGGCAGGGTGGTGGTGCCCCAGATGATGGAGAGAGTGCGAGTGGTTGTGTCGCTGGTCTTGGTGCGGTGGGAATCCTTGACGGCGTTGGCGCAGGGGCCGTCGGCGTCGTGCAGGCAGAGCAGCCCCTTGAGTTTGATAGATTGACCAGAAGCATTAAACACGTACTCTGTTTCATCGTCGGCGACGCGAATTTCAAACGGCTCACTCGAGCGAGCCAGATCAATCACGCTGATCGGCAAGCCGCTGTGCAGGGAAACCACATTGCAAATATCAACGGCCGGATTGATCGAACCCAGTCGATCTTCGCCAACCGCCTTTTGCAAATACTCCGAAGATGGTTTACCTCGACCACTGGGTTGATGACCTCCGTGCCGCAGGAGTTTTCGGACGCAGGTCTTGACCTGCTCGTCTGGCTCGAAAGGCGAATCGGCATCAAGGGAAAGCAGATCAGTTAACCCGGGTGGGGATGTTGCTTCTCCCAGTGGCTGTGCGAATTGCGCAACAATGCAGGCCGCGTCCAGCAGTGGATGGTCGGAAATTTTAATCGAATTTGACAACATCTGCAGACCGACTGAAAATTTAGCAGCGGACGACCTCGATGATGCTAATGAAACAGGCAACGTTCGGTCAAATGTCCGGGCGTACTCAGGAGGCACCGATGGTCTTGAAACATTGTCTGCAATTGTTGTCGATCGGTTTGTTGGTGGCTGGTGGGTCAGTTGTGCAAACAAGTGCTCAGGAGCGTCCTGCGTCGCTCGATATGCCACCAGATCAGATCATGCTGGACCTGGGTAGCTTCGCCACTCTGGAAATAATGGCCCCTGTTTCCGTTCCCAGGCCCGAACAAACAGACTGGGAAGAAGCCGAGCTCGTGCAGGTGACCGAGCAGGCGGAACAGGGCAACGCTTACGCCCAGTTTGAATTGGCCTTTCGCATATTTGACGATAAGGGGCCCGAAGCTGCTCGCCCCTGGTATGACAAGGCGCTGGGCGGATTGCAATCGTACGGCGACTGGCCGGAGGCGATTGTATGTGCGCGGCGAATGCTGGACTTGTTCCCTGATGATCCGGCGGTTCAATACCAGTTGATCGTAAGCTTGTATGCTCATTGCGACTCGAAACAACGCGAGGAGAATTTCCGGGAAGCCACGGAGTTGCTGACGATCCTTGCGCCGGATGACAGGCCCGGTTATGCTCCCGCGCAGGTTTTTTGCGCGCGGCGATTGCTGCGCCCGGAGAATTTCGCAGCAAAAAATGCGCCGATGGTTGAGCGACATCTAAAGCTTGCTCTGAGGAACGAACCCAACAATACGGACGCTCTGGTTTTGCTTGCCGAATTGTATGCGCGTATTGGCAAGTACCAGGATGCTGTTGCGGTTTATGCAAGGCTATTTGAGGACTTTCCAGGGTTTTATGTGAGGATCGCCGAGCTTTATCGGGACATGAAACGATCCGGCGAGGCAATTCCTTTTTTGGAAAGAGCAGTCAATCGGTATGAAAAACTCCTGGCGGACGATCCGGGCAATCCCAATTACTTGCGACGCCGCGCCAATGCTTTGGCCTTCCTGGGCGAACACGATCAGGCCATTCGGGTTCTTCAGGACGCCATTGAAAACGCCGAAGCATCGAAATGGCCCGACGCCGAGCAGGCTCTGACGACGGCGTTGGCAAATCTCTATTTAGCTCGCGCAAGTCACACAGCACAAAATTCCGATGGCGCCGGTCAATGGCAAAGCAAATTTCTCGACGATTTAGGGCAGGCATATGAAATTGATCCTGGCAACGAAGGCGTCAGGAATGTTTTGACTCAATTCGGACAAACCCGATTTGAGATGGCCGCCGAAGCCCGCGAGATCTACGACCCGCGTGACGACCCCGAGTCGGCACCTGACAAATCGCTGCAAGTCGCCGGTACCCATGAAATCGTCAATGGTGACAACGAGCTGGGAATTCGATTGCTGGAATTGGCCATTGAAAAGAATCCCGCCAATCACGAGTCCCTGAACAACCTTGCATTCACGATTATGGACGATGATCCAGCCCGCGCCCTGGAATTGGCATGCCGTGCGGTTGATTTGCAGCCGCGGCAAGCACACTACAGGTATATTCGCGGCGCTATCCAATTGCGAATGGGCAACTACGAGGAATCGATTGCCGACTTCAAATTGGCCCGGATTGGCCTGCCGGATTACACAAAACTGCTTGAAGCCATGATTGAGTGCTACGAGAAACTGGGCCTCACGGAAGACAGCCGGCTACTTGAAGGTGAACTGGAACAGCTGCGCGATCGTTAGGCAGCAATAGTTGAGCACCGCTATTATTGGTTTGATACTCATTATTCAATTCAGTCAGAACCGCAGAAATTTCGAACAAGGAACTGCGAATGATGAATGGCGTCTTGCGAATTCATCGATTGCGATTGTTGATCGCCTGGTTGTTAATGATCTTCCTCCCAGGAACCGCTTGGTGCCAGGAGACGGAGCCTGATCAGCAGTTCGTCATCTACTTGTGGGGCACACCTGATATCGCGGATCCAGGTGTTCGCGCACAGGCGATCGCGGACGCCGGTTTTAATGTTGCGGACTGGGATGCGTCGGATCTTGAACGTCTGGAGCGGGCATCCTTCAAGGCCATGATTCACGGTGCTACACCGGAATTGGCCCTCCAGCTAAAGGACCATTGGACGGTGTGGGGATATCACTGTCGCGACGAACCCTGGCCCGAAAGCGAGTTTGCGCCATTGGCCGAACAGATAGAAGCTCTCAGACAGGCCGACCCCAATCACCCCTGCTTCGTCAACATGCTGTCTACGACAGGTGAATTCCTGCGTACATACATGGATGTCGTGGAGCCAGAGATTCTCAGCTTTGATTACTACCAGTGGTGGTGGGGCAGCGACCGGTACTTTGAAAAGCTGGAACAGTTTCGCGATGCAGCCCGACTGGCTGGTGTGCCCCTTGGCAGCTGCATTGAAGTTAATGCCAACCCGGCGATCGAATCGGGGCCGGCCGAATACCTGCCCGATAACGCCGTGCGATTGCGACAAAGTGTGTACACCAATCTGGCGTATGGCGTGACGGTGTTCGAGTGGTTCTACGCGAAACACATGTACCAGCCGGGCAGTTATGAACGGACTCCAGCTGGCCGCGATGTAACGGTGCTGAATCGCGAACTGCAATGGATGGGCGGGGTCATGGCAGGGCTCAAGTCGGTCGACGTGTTCCATTCAACTTCGCAATTCGCCGGCACGCGGACGATTCCCCGCGATCACTGGGTGCAGGTCAGTGGCGAAGCCGGGCGAGCGCCGATCGTCCTGGGCATGTTTGTCGATGAGCAGGGCATGGACTACCTGGTGCTGGTCAATTGTGATTGTGACCATGCACAAACCGCGACCGTCGAGCTGCAATCGAAATGGCTGGGTATTGCGCCATGGAATGAACCGAAGCAGTTCGAGTACCACGTCGAAGCATTCGAACGCAGCTGGCGCAGGAGTTGGCAAGCCGTTGAAACCTCTTCGTCGACGAGCTTCTCACGCGTGATTCCGCCGGGCGACGGAGTGTTGTTCCGGATTCGCACCGAGTTTGAACCGTGACGACCGGCATTGGGTTCGGGCCTTCTCCCTCGGGAGAAGGTGTCGGCGAAGCCGACGGATGAGGGCCGTATTCCTTCGCGATGGTGGCCGGATTGAAGCTGGAGGTTGTTGTTACGCCCCACCCGGCCTGGGGTCACCCTCTCCCCGAGGGAAAGGAGGAATCAACTGCTCTGATATCGTCGATGCATCGATGGCATCGTCTCCGGCCCAGCGAACTGGTTGTCTGATCGTGGACTCTCCGCGCGGCCGGACCAGTTCACGAAATGGTGCAGACAAATGGCGGTGGCAACATTCACATTCAATGACGCTGCATTTCCAAATTGGGGTATGTATACAAAGTCGTCGCAAACTTCGAAGTGACATTCCAGCAGTCCTTCGCCCTCGTTGCCGGGAATAAAGACCGTGGGTCCCTCGAACGGGTAGTCCCAGATCGATTGGGACTCCGGTGCGATCTCGATTCCCAGAATCCGGCAGCCCTGATCGCGGGCAAAGGCGACGCCTTCCCGCAAGGTATAGAAATGATGCGCGGGTGTGCGACGGGTTCCCGCAACGGCTCCTCGCATGTGGTATTTGCGTTTACCGATCAAGATCAACTCAGTCGCGAACGCGTTGGCCGTGCGAATCAGAAATCCAAAGTTGGAGTTCTTGGTGATATTGTGGACCAGCAAGTAGCTGCTCGACAGAGTCATGAGAAGTGCTTTCAGTAGCGGTGGTTTCCAGCCGCCGTTGATTCATTAATACCCAACGGCGGCTGGAAGCCACCGCTACCATGACGACTAACTATGCATGCGGGGCATGGCGTCACCGGTGGCAATGATCTCGGCTTCCAGGTCGGCAAGTTCATGCAGCCGGGACATTACTTCTTCTTCGCTGCCATACATTTTGGCCATCCGCACGTACGACGTGTAGTGCCGGGCTTCGGATTCAAAAAGCTCGTGATAAAAGTCGGCCAGTTCCGGATCGTCGACGTGCTTGCGGAGCAGATCAAAACGCTCGCAGGAGCGAGCTTCGATCAGCCCGGCGACCAGCAGCCGGTCGATTGCCTTGTGCGGTTCGTCGCGGCGGACCAGATCGTTGAGCCGCCGGCCATAGGAACTGGGGGTCAGTCGTCGGAACCGAATGCCGCGTCGCGTAAGGAGTTCCAGGACCTGGTGAAAGTGTTCCAGTTCCTCATTGACGATCTCGGTCATCTCGCGACACAGCTCATAGTTCTCCACATAGGCGAAAATCAGGTTCAGCGCACAGCCGGCCGCCTTCTTTTCACAATGCGCGTGATCGATGAGAATTTCGGGCAAGTTCTGCTCAACCTGCTCGAGCCAGCGCGCTGAGGAATCGGTTTTTAGTGTTAACATGTTTGGCGAACGATCGGGGTTCTGACTGACGGCAATCGTTTATATGAGCAATGTCTCGGAAAATCCAGTCGGCGAAGACGAGCCGACATTCCGGTTCCCATACAAAACCTGGCAGGTGCTGGCGGGCTTGTTCGTCGTCGCCATTCTGGTAACGGCATGGCAGTGGTATGCCAGGACTTACATCGCCCCGGCAACTCCCATTCGCTGGCAGGAATTTTCCGTCGACGAGGCGATCGAAGTCCAGCGTCAACGCCGCAACATGCTTGTGTGGATTCAGCCCGCCGATGAAAAGCTGGTCCGCGAAACACAGGAATTGTTGCAGCGGCCAGCTGTGCAGTCAGCTGCCTGGCTGCAACGGCCTGCTGCCAGAAAGATCACGTCCCGGCAGGTTGCCGAAGAGGACATCGAGCGGTGGGTTACCCAAATCGGCGGCCAACTAATGAGCGGTGGGTTCGTGATGATGGAAACCAGCGACGAACCGCGCTGGATGCCACAAGCCACATTGTCGGAAGAGTCACTGGTGGCGCTAATCTCGGGCCCGGAATAGGGTTTTTTTGCGGGCTCGCATTAACCGGGTCGGTTACTGGATTATGCAGCGCGGATCAACCACAATACGTCCTGCAACCCAAGTTAGTGTCAGTTACTTGCCTGTCTATTCTCACAGGATGATTCGATGAGGAATACCCAAAACACACGCCTTCTGCTGGTCATTCTGGCCACATTCGTAACGAGTACCCTGATGAATATGGATGAATTTTCGTCGGCTCATGGTCAACAAGGATATGAACTGCCGCCTCAGGAAGTGGTGGACATTATTGATGCCGCGCCGGAGCCGGCGGTCAGTTTAAGTCCTGACCGCAACTGGATGTTGTTGATCGACCGATCAGCGATGCCCAGTATCGAGGATGTGTCGCGTCGCATGCTAAGGCTGGCCGGTATGCGTATCGATCCTGCGGCCAATGGCCAGTTTCGTACCAGTTTTAATACTGGCCTGTCGCTGCGAGCGCGTGACGACGACCAGCCGACTCGTATTCCGCTGCCGGCTGACGCCAAACTGGGAACGATCAGCTGGTCGCATCATTCCAATGCGCTGGTGTATTCACTAGTCACCGAGGACGGTCAGGAATTGTGGTCCGTCAATGTTGACGATCCGGCCAATCCGGTACAGCTGACCGATCGATTGTCGACGGTGATGGAAGGCGTGTCCTGGTTGCCCGATGGAAAATCCGTGCTGGTCCAGCTGATCCCCGATAACCGTGGCGATGAACCGGTGGCCGACAACACCCCCGTGGGACCCAACGTTCAGGAGTCCTCGGGCAACAAGTCACCGACACGCACCTATCAGGATTTGCTCGCCAATCCACATGACGAGGCTCTGTTTGAATATTACGCCACGAATCAACTCGCAATCATCGATCTCGAAGGAAATGAACGGACGATTGCCGATCCCGCTATCTATGCCGGCACCAGCCTGTCGTCCGATGGTCAACACTTGCTGATAACGCGGATCAACAAACCGTTTTCCTATCTGATGACGATGCGAAGTTTTCCGCAAACGATCGAAGTCTGGAATCTGGACGGCGGCGAGCAGGGATATCTGGTTGCCGACGTGCCCATGGCCGAGAACATCCCCATCGAAGGCGTGCGCACGGGTCCCCGCAGCGTGGACTGGAAGTCGGGCGAGCCAGCTCTGCTGGTGTGGACCGAGGCGCTCGATGGCGGTGACCCGAATGTCGAAGCCGATCATCGCGACAGGTTCATGGCTATCGCTGCCCCGTTTTCCGGCGAACCGCGGGAACTGCTGCGAACAAAACATCGCGCTTTTGGCATGTCGGTCATGGACGATCCATCGATCGTGATGGTAACGGATTACGATCGCGACCGTCGCTGGATGCAATCCAACATGTACGATCTGAAACAGCCCGGCACGTCGCCGGTCACGATGGAAGATCGCAGCATTCGCGATCGCTACAACGATCCGGGCCGCATTGTGATGAAACCTGATGAATCTGGGCACGTGCGAGCATTGCAAAACGGTGACTGGGTCTATCGCATCGGCGCCGGTGCTTCGGACAAGGGCAATCTGCCGTTCATCGATCGTCAGAATCTGACCACGCAGGAAACCGAGCGATTATGGCGTTGCGAGGAAGGCGTCTACGAATCAGTCGTGGCGATCACTGAAAGCTCCGATGGTGCCAAACCAACCGTGGTGATTTCCAGCGAAGCTCCCACCTCGCCACCCAACTATCACCTGGTCAATCTGGAAACCGGTGAACGCAAGCCATTGACCGATTTTGCCGACCCGACTCCGCAAATCCGCGGCATCACCAAACAACTGGTGACGTACGAACGGGAAGACGGCGTGCCGCTTTCTGCGACTTTGTACTTGCCCGCCGACTACAAGGAAGGCGATCGCTTGCCGCTGCTCGTGTGGGCCTATCCGCGCGAATTCAATGATGCCGCTACGGCGGCGCAAATTTCCGGCAGTCCCCATCGCTTTACCACGATGCGTGGCATCACCCACCTGACTTTCCTGACGCAGGGTTATGCCATCATGGACGCGGCGACGATGCCGGTCATCGGCGATCCGGAAACGATGAACGATACGTTTGTCGAACAGATCGTTTCCTCCGCCAAGGCCGCTATCGACAAGGCGGTGGAAATGGGCGTGGCCGACCCCGAACGCGTTGGTGTTGGCGGGCATAGTTACGGCGCGTTTATGACCGCCAACCTGCTGGCTCGTTGCGACCTGTTCAAGGCCGGCGTTGCCCGCAGCGGCGCTTACAACCGGACCTTGACGCCGTTTGGATTCCAGTCAGAACGACGTCCGTTCTGGGAAGCCAGCGACGTGTACTTCAAGGTGTCGCCATTCATGCATGCAGACAAGATCAATGAACCGATCTTGCTGATTCACGGCGAAGCGGACAACAACAGCGGGACATTTCCCGTGCAGTCCAAACGCATGTACCAGGCGATCAAGGGCAATGGCGGCACCGTGCGGCTGGTGATGTTGCCCAACGAATCACACGGTTATCGGGCCCGCGAGTCGGTGCTGCACACGCAGGCCGAGATGATCGCATGGTTTGACGAGCATGTGAAAAACGCGAGCCAGTAGTCCGCATGGACCTTCTCCCTCGGGGAGAAGGTGGGCCCGGCGCAGCCGGGGTCGGATGAGGGCCAACACCTGGTACGCAGGTCAGGATGTATGCCCTCACCCGCCGCTTCGCGGCACCCACTCCCCGAGGGAGAAGGACGGACGGACTCGCCCAACACAAACAAAACCGACACGGCATAACGGCCGAAACGAGAAACCTGCATGGCACAAAAGAACACTGCAAAAATCCAGGGCGTGGAGTTGCACCTCAGCGGCGCTTACGAAGGCACCAGCAAGTGGATTGGCCAGGAGGAAATCCTCCGCCAGGTTCTGGCTTGCTGGCTGGTGGTCGACGACAAGGACTTGCCGCTGACGCCGCGATTGATCGGCGCGCCTGGCATCGGCAAGACCGCGCTGGCCACAGCCGCCGCGCAGACGATTGGCAGGCCGCTGTATATCTATCAGTGCACGGCCGACACACGCCCGGAGGATTTGCTGGTTACCCCCGTGCTGACAGGTCAAAGCAAAATTGCCTACCACGCATCGCCGCTGGTTACCGCCATGATCAACGGCGGCGTGTGCATTCTGGACGAAGGCAATCGCATGAACGAAAAGTCGTGGGCTTCGCTGGCTCCGCTGTTGGACCATCGTCGCTACGTTGAATCGATCGTAGCAGGGATTACGGTCGCCGCGCATGCGGATTTTCGCTGTGCGGTCACCATGAACCAGGATGAATCGACATTTGAAATACCGGACTACATCCTCAGTCG